>JBJOHB010000131.1:0-5839 GCA_046047915.1 Cyanobacteriota bacterium | reverse complement strand
CTTCGAGCAACTCCAGTTCCTCGAGGGCCTGATCCAGCAGGTCCGTTTCCACGGCACCTGATTCGCGGGCCTCGGCCACCGAGAGCACCTGCTCCTCGCTTGCCTTGCCGCGCTCGGCCCGGCCAAACAGGATCACATCGTGGCTGCGGCGGTCGATCACCCCCCGGAAGCGCTCGCCGCTGCCGATCGGCCAGTTGACCGGCCAGCAGGCCAGTCCCAGCTCCTGTTCGATCTCATCGATCAACTCGAGCGGCTCGCGCCCGGGCCGGTCCATCTTGTTGATGAAGGTGAAGATCGGGATCTGGCGCATGCGGCAGACCTCGAACAATTTGCGGGTCTGGGGCTCGAGGCCCTTGGCGGCGTCCTCGAGCATCACCGCGTTATCGGCAGCGGCCAGGGTGCGGTAGGTGTCTTCTGAGAAGTCCTGGTGGCCGGGGGTATCGAGCAAGTTGATCGTGCTGCCGGCGTAATCGAACTGCAGCACGGTCGAGGTAATCGAGATCCCGCGCTGTTTCTCGAGCTCCATCCAGTCGGAGGTCACCTTGCGCTGCTCGCCCTTGGCCTTGACCGCCCCCGCCTGCTGGATCGCACCGCCGTACAGCAGCAGCTTTTCAGTGAGGGTGGTCTTGCCGGCGTCGGGGTGCGAAATGATCGCAAAATTGCGGCGCCGGGCCACGGCCTCGGCCAAGGCCTGCAATTCCGGCGTCAGGGTTGAACTGGTCATCGGCTCAGCCTGCCAGGCGACCCCACACCTCGAGGTATCGGTCGTCGCGCTCGGCCACCTGCAGCTGGTCGGCCAAGCCTGCATCCGCTAGCTGCTGCCACACCTCAGCCACAGTGAAGGCAGCGTGCAGGGAAGCCTCGTAGTCGTGCTGCAGCACCGGCGGGGCATCGGCCAGGTAGCGCTCGCGCAGGGCCAGCACGGCCTCGGGACTGGCGGGTCGTCGCAGATCCTTGATGTAGATCGTCGCCCCCGGGGCTGCCAGCGGTACCAGGGCATCCCACAGCACCCGGGGCTCGTGCAGATGGTGCAAAAGGCTGTTGCTGATCACGGCCGCGAACCGGCCGGGCGGACACGGCTCCAGCCCGGTTGATCCCAGCAGCCCCTGGGCAAAAGCCAGCCCAGGCCAGCGGCCGGGCGCCCCCACCAGCCGATCGCGGGCGATCTGCAGCATCGCCCCAGCCCCATCGACCCCCAGAACACGGGCCTGGGGGAACCGCTCAGCCAAGCGAAAGCTGATGTTGCCCGGACCGCAGCCCAAATCGAGCAGGGCAGCGCCTGGATGGGGCTCGAGTAAAGCGGCGAACCGCTCGACCACCGCCTGATCGCCAGCACTGAAATCAGAGGCGGCATAAGCCTGCGCCTGGGCCCGCTCGTCCATGAGCTCGGGTTCACAGATGCGATCCACGGCACGTCCCCCAGGGAACCAACAAGGACACTGTGGCTGGTGGGTAAGCCGGCTTGCACACCCCACCGGTGGCGTTATGGTTCCGTCACTGACCGTTGCGCCAAGCCTGTGACCGCTTCAGCCACCCGCCCTGTCGGCACCGACCTGAGCACCGGTGCGGTTGTCGGTCAGCAAGGATCCCAAGCTTCAGGCGTGTCCCAAGACTTTCCCGTCACAGCGCCGGCGGCCAACCCGGTCTTCTACCGGACCTATAGCCGCAAGACCGCCCAGGGGCGCGAAAGCTGGCACCAGGTGGCCGAGCGCAACCTTGAGGGGCTGCGCAAGCTGGGCCACCTCAATGAGGCGGAAGTGGCCCTAATGCGCCGCATGCAGCAGCAGCAGAAAGCCCTGCCGTCGGGCCGCTGGCTGTGGATCGGTGGCACCGACTGGATCGAGCAGAGCGAGAATTTCTCGGGTGCCTACAACTGCACCTCCACCAACCTGGTGGACTGGGACGCCTTCGGTCTGATGATGGACCTGGCGATGATGGGCTGCGGCACCGGCGCCATCATCGAGCCCCGCCTAATCGAGCGCCTACCGGCCGTGCGCAACCGGCTGGTGATTGAGCGCGTCACCGACATCGGCTCGACCCCCGCCTCAGCGCGCCAGCAGGACACCACCACCTCCATCGACGGCAACCGCGTCAGTATCAAGGTGGGCGACACCCGCCGGGGCTGGGTCGACAGCTATCAGCAATTGCTGCACCTCTGCAGCGATGAACGCTTTGATGGCGACATCCATATCAGTGTTGACCTGTCGGATGTGCGTCCGGTCGGCGAAACCCTCAAGGGTTTCGGTGGCATGGCGAACCCGGTCAAGCTCAAGGACCTCTACCCCCGTGTCGCCCAGATCCTGGCCAAGGCCATCGGGCGACAGCTCACCTCTGTTGAGTGCTGCCTGCTGATCGACGAGGCCGCCGTCACGATCGTGGCTGGCAACATCCGCCGCAGCGCTGGCATGCGCCAATTCGCCGCCGATGACCTGGCGGCCGCCGCTGCCAAGGACAACCTCTGGCAGCAAGACAGTGACGGCAACTGGCGCATCGACCCCGAGCGCGATGCCCTGCGCATGGCCAACCACACCCGCGTCTTCCACACCAAGCCGAGCCGCGACACCGTGCTCGAGGCCGTCACCAAGCAGTTTCAAAGCGGCGAAGGCGCCATTCAGTTTGCCCCCGAAGCGATCGCACGCTCCAACGCCGATCTCCTGCCGACCCCTGAGCTGCGGGCCGAGTTTGTTGACATCTACTGCGATCAGGGCCGCGAGGAGGCCGGTCGCTGGCTGACCCTTCACCACAGCGAGATCACGGCCGCCGAGCTGGAGCATCGTCTGGGCCGTTACGGCCTCAATCCCTGCGGCGAAATCCTGGGCGCTGACTTCCACTGCAACCTGGCCGAAATTCACCTCAACCAGATCGACCCCGCCGACCACCAAGCCCAGGAGGACGCCTTCAAGGCCGCCGGCCTGGCCGTGGCCTGCCTGCTCAACCACCGTTTCGAGGTGGAGCGCTACCGCCAGAGCCGCGCCTGGGATCCGATCGTGGGGGTCAGCTTCACCGGTCTGTTCGACTTCTTCGTGCATGCCTTTGGCACCCCCTGGCTGACCTGGTGGGAGGCAGGGCGTCCCGACACCGCCGAAGGTCAGGCGTTCAAGTCCCAGGAAGCGGCCTACCTGAGCCGTTGGAAGCAGGTCGTCAACGAAGCCGTATGGGACTACTGCGACCGCCACGGTCTGCGTCGGCCCAACCGCTGCACCACCGTGCAACCGGCCGGCACCAAGAGCTTGCTGACCGGCGCCTCGCCCGGCTGGCACCCGCCCAAGGCCCAGCGCTTCATCCGCCGCATCACCTTCCGCAAGAACGATCCGGTGGCCTTGGCCTGCATGGACTATGGCTACACGATCGTGCCGTCCCAGAGCGACAAGGACGAGCAGGGGCGCCTGCTCGACGATCCGTTCGATCCCCGCTGCACCGAATGGCTGGTCGAGATTCCGACCGAAGTGAGCTGGGCCAACCTGCCCGGTGCCGATGCCGTGGAGATCAACAACTTCTCGGCAATGGCCCAGTTTGACTTCTACATGCAGGTGCAGAAGCACTACACGGCCCATAACACCAGCGCCACGGTCGAATTCCGTGAGCACGAGATCGAACCGCTGGCCGATGCGATTCACAGCGCCATTGCCGAAGGCGATGGCTATATCTCGGCTGCACTGCTGGCCCGTTTCGATGCCAACGCCACGTTCCCGCGGTTGCCATTCGAACCGATCGACGCCGCCACCTACCAACGCCTGAGCGCCGAGGTGGTGGCACGCCGGCGTACCGACTGCTTCTTTGAAGCGCTGCAGCGCTACGACGGTGGTGAGCTGCTCGAAGCGGGCCCGGCCGGTTGTGATTCGGACAAGTGCCTGCTGCCCCTGGCCAAACCCAGCAACAATTGAGCTGACGCGCAGGAGCCCCGACCATGGCCCCGCCCCGGGTCCGACGTCCACAGCTGCCATGGCTGCTGTTGGCAACGGTTGTGCTGCTGCTGGCGGGCTGCACCCCCTGGTGGCAGCGCCAACCTACTCACCAGGACAAGCTGCAGCTGCAATGCAAGTCGCTCGAAGCCGAACGGCAGAGCCTCGAGCAACAGCGCCTGGCTGATGCCCAGGGGCTGGCCGCGATCGCGGCCGAGGCCTACCAGCCCAGCCCGGCTCCGCAAGCCCCTGACCCCGAACTGGCCAGCCGGTACAGCCAGCTGGACCGGGAGATCGACGAGGAGCGCTACGCCGCCGCGCGCGAAGCCTGGCGCCAGCGTGAGCAGCAAAGCCGGCAGCACTGGAGTGATAACCAGAAGGAACGGCGCCAGCGCCTGCAACAGCGCCTGAACGACCACAGCAGCGCGCTCGCAGCCCTGGAACGCCAGCTCAGACCATGCCGCACCAACAACTGAGGGAGCGGCTCAGCCCAGCGCCTGGGCAGGGAGGGCGCACAGGGCCCTCTCCAGCTGGGCCACCAGATCACGGCAGCGGGCGTGCTGATCCACCGGTGCCAGGCTGACCGGCAGGGTTTCGATCATGTCGGCCAGCAAACGGGCCTGGCAAGCGAGCAATTCGGTGCTGACAACAGCCATGGACGGGTGACGAACATCAACGGGCACGGGGGCGACCCCATCCCACCATGCTTCTCAGTCTTAGACAGGACTCACAAGACGCGCAACAAGGCTGGCCCAACGGCGCTGTCAATGGGATCATGGTCGGGCTGGGATAGTCCCGGCGATCACCTGGAGGGGTGGTCGAGTGGTTGATGGCTCCGGTCTTGAAAACCGGCGTGCTGAAAGGCACCGTGGGTTCGAATCCCACCCCCTCCGTTTGCTGCCAAGGTCACCGCGTATGACGCCCGTCGCACCGGTCACCCCCGAGAAGACCTGGAGCAGCTGGCCGCGATCGGGCTGATCAAGGCCTCACGCCGCTACGACAGCCACCACCCCGGCCGCAGCCCCAACCACTTCATTGCCTACGCCAGGCCCTACGTGAATGGTGAAATCACCCACGACTTGCGGGACAAGGGCTTTCTGATCTCGGTGCCAGGCCGCTGGCGGGAGCTGCATGCACGGGGGCAGAAGCTGCTGCGGCTGGGAGTTTCAGCTGATCAGCTGCCTACACGGCTGGGGATCAGCCTGGCCGCTGGTCGGACATCGTCGCCGCCTGTTCGGTGCGGGTGGTGGCGATGACGATCAGCGCGGAAGACGATCAGAACCCGTAACCGGCTTGAGCACCATGGCTTGCAGGAGACCACTGCCGGCGCAAGGCAGACAGGTTTTGTAGGCCGCTGCACCGGTCCGCAGCTGACCGCTCCCGCCGCAATGCTGGCAACGCTCTCCCTGCTGACTGCGACGGGTAGCAGTGGGGGAGTCAAGAACTGAGGCGGGCACGGACGGCAGAAAAAATCCAATCACCCACATTCACCTGTGGAGCTGCTGTTGTCCCAGGAAGCCTTTGTGAAGACTGCTCGGTTGACCAGTCCTCAACTCAGATCTGCAGGATGGGCCGCCATCAGTCCCCACTCCAGCAGGGAAGCGAACACCAAGCTCGCCGCACCAATGGCCCAGGCCGAACGGAACAATCGGCTGAACAGCAGCGAGCGAAAGGGGATCATGTCTCCATCCAAGCCTGGGTTGAGGTGACCATCGGCTTGCTGCGCCTGATTGTTGACGCCTGTGCTGCATGACGGTTGTTGTTGCCTGGGATCGGCTTTAGCCGCACCCGGTAGCTGATGTGGGTAGGGCCCACCGCACGGATCAGGGCGTCGCGCGCTTCTTCTTGCAGGCTCTCGCGGTCCATCGCACAGACCACCAAACCCAGGGCGGCATTCTCGGCGACCAAGCTGCCATCGGGCCGGCTGTGGATCGTGA
>JBJOHB010000130.1:0-4232 GCA_046047915.1 Cyanobacteriota bacterium | reverse complement strand
CATGCTCGCCAGCTGCGCGCCAGGCCTCAGCGTCGTCAACATCGACAACGGCTATGGGGCCGCCATGGCGGCGCTGCGCATCCTCAACAGTGGGGGCGCAAACCGTGGGGGCGCAGCGGGCGGTTGATCGGCTGCTCGATCTCAAGCAGCTGCTGCAACCACAGCTGCATCGAACGCGGCAACTGGCCGCGTTCATAACGGTCGATCGCCTGCAACAGCACCGGCGTGTTGACCCAGCTCAGAGGTCGGGAGGCCATCGAGGCGCTGCTGCGGTGCACGCCAGTCTGTAAACAGCGCGGGCTGGCGGCAAGGGGCCCAGCTTTAGAGATGCTGCAACTGGGGGTAGGCGGTCAGCAGCTCGGCGGTGCTGAGCACCTCACCAGCCCCATCGGGCTGCCAGATCACCTCGAGGGCCAGCAGGTCATCGGCCGCGATGGCCCCCAGCTGTTGCAGAGCCTGACGCAGCTGCTCGCTGCTGCCGGCAGGGGGCAGCTTGAGCCGGCGGCGACTGGCCACCAGCAGGGTGATGGCAATGAAATCGCTGGTGGCATCGCTGTCGCCGGCCTGCACCGTGGTGTCCTGCTGGCGGCGGCCGGCCACGTTGGTGGTGACCTCGCGATCGAGCTTGCTGCGCTCGCCCATCGACAGGCGATTGAAGGTGGATTCAGCACTGGCGAAGGGCACTTCACCCTCGTCGCTGCCGGCGTAGACCCACAGGTCGGGGTGGCGCAGCAGGGCCAGGGTGGTGTCCTGCAGCACCTGCTGCAGGCCGCTGCTGCTGCCGGTGTCGGCCGAAGCGGCCAGACGCCGCAGATCGACCTGCAGGTCGCGGGCCGATGCCAGCAGACCCATCTGCAGTTGGGCGATGGTCACAGGCCCGTCGGCGGGAGGCCCGTAGGCCAGGTCGCCACCACGCATGCCGGCTGGCAGGGCCTGACCGCCACCGCCACCGCCCCGCAGGGCATTGGCGACGACACCGACCACCGCCATCAGGATCAGGAAGCCAAACAGACCGCCGCCACCGAAGCCAAACAGGGGAATCAGGAACGGGAAGCCAATGCCACCACCGCCGTAACCACCCCCATAGCCGCCTCGGTAACCGCCACCACCGCTGTAGCTGCGGGGCATGGACGGGGCCGAACGGAAGCTGCCACCCCCGATGCGTCCACCACTGGCCGCCAGGGACGGAGCCGGTGTCGCTGTCAGCACCAGCACGAGCACCAGGGGCAGGGCCAACGCCGGAGCCAGGCGACGGAACCAGGAACGCCGGGTCGGCGCCCCAACGAGCTTTGAGCCCAAAATCGGCGGCTGCATCAGGCGTGAAATCTAGGAACCGCCCCCGACAATGGTGACCACCTCAAGCACATCGGTTTCCACCACACACTGCTGGAGCCAGGCGCTGCGCGGCAGGATCGCGCCGTTGAACTCGACCACCACCAGCTGGGGCCTGTAACCCAGGGCCTCCAGCACCGCTGGCAACATCAAACCAGCCGGGCAACGGCGCAGCTCACCATTGACGGTGAGCGCGATGGTGGGGGTCTCGCTCATCAGCTCTCAGTTTGCAGGGCTGCCAGCAGCTCGGTCGCGGCACGGCGCGGATCGGCCGCCTCGGTAATCGCCCGTACCACCGCCACCCGGGTGGCCCCGGCAGCGCGCGCAGCAGCCAGATTGGCGGGATCAAGGCCCCCGATCGCAAAAAACGGAATCGGACTGGCGCTGGCGGCCTGACGCACGTAATCGAGCCCCACGGGCTCGCGGCCCGGCTTGGTGGGGGTGGCATGCACGGGGCCGACACCGATGTAGTCACAGCCATCGGCAACGGCCTGCTGCAGCTGCGAGAGGCAGTGGGTGCTGCGGCCGATCAGCCGCTCGGGCCCCAGCAGCCGCCGGGCCAGGGCCGGCGGCAGATCCCCCTGGCCCAGATGCACCCCATCGGCTTCGACCGCCAGGGCCAGATCGATGCGGTCATTGACAATGAACAGGGCCCCATGCCGGGCGGTCAGCTCGCGCAGGGCGCGGGCCTGCTGCAGGCGGGCCTGATCGTCGAGCAGTTGACCGTCGGCGCCGCGGGCGCCGGCCTTGGCCCGGTACTGCAACAGACGCACACCCCCCTGCAGGGCAGCGTCGACCATGGCCTCGAGCCCGCTCACCGGCGAACTGATCAGGTAGAGATGGCAGCGATGCAGCAACCGACGTCGCCCGTCGCCGCCAGATCCGGCCAGATCGACGGCCTGCAAGAGCTCGACCTCAAGGTCGTAGAGCCGATAGCGGATCGCCGCGGCCTCGGCAGCCAGGTCAGGGTTGTCGGCACGGCCGAATTCTTCCAACACCCGCAGGGCCTCGGCCACGCGCGAGGCATTGGCGCCGACCACCTGGGCCGGATCGAGCCGCTGCAGCTGGGCGGGGTGGCCCATGCCGGCCGCCGGATCGCTGGCGGTGTGACGGGCCAACTTGTAGCGATCCTCGTGACGCAGCCCCAACCGCTGACGCATGTCCTTGCAGCGGGCGACCAGATCAGCCCGGTCAAGGGCAAAACGGGCCCAGTCCTCGAGCACCCGCAACCCTTCACGGGCGCGGTCAAGGTTGGCGTCCAGCAGCCGTTCGACCGCAGCGATGCTAGGGGTAGGGGACATGATTCGAAAGGGTGATGGCGATGGCCCCGATCAGCTCCGACAGCGACAACCCGATGCTGGTTCTGGTCTCAGGGATTCTGCTGCTTGGCGGCATCGCCGCGCTGATCAGCTGGGGGCTGAGCAACGCCTACCCGGCTGGTTAACTGACGGGCCAGCTCGGCATCGCGGCTGATCTGAGCGCTGAGGGCCGGCAGGTCAGCAAAGCGCTGCTGGTCCCGCAGAAAGGCCAGCGGCTCCACCACCAGCTCGGCACCGACAAGGTCCAGATCCCGATCAAGCAGGTGCACCTCGACGGCCGACGGTGACGCCGGATCGATCGTGGGCTGGGGGCCCAGGTTCATCACCGCCGCCATCGCCGTTCCCTGGTGCCAGACCCAGGCGGCATAGACCCCTTCGCGGGGCAGGAACTTGCGACCATCGACCCGCAGGTTCGCGGTCGGCCAACCCAGCCCACGGCCCAGGCCCCGACCCTTCACCACCCGGCCGCAAAAGCGGTAAGGACGCTGCAACAGCGAGGCTGCCCGCTGCAAATCACCCGCAGCCAAGGCCTGGCGAATGCGGCTGCTGCTGTGGCGACCGGCGGCGTCATGGAGCATCGGCACCACCGTCACCGCCACACCACGCAACGCCGCCAGCTGCTGCAGGTCAGCGGCCGACCCGCAGCGCCCCACGCCGAAGCGAAAGTTCTCGCCGACGGCCACGAACCGGGCCCCCAGCTGCTCGACCAGAACCTGATCAACAAACGCCTCGGGGCTGAGGGCCGCCAGGGCCCGGTCAAACGGCACCAGCACCAACTGGGCGATCCCCAGGGGCTCGAGCAGTTCAAGCTTCTCTCCGGGCAGATCAAGACGCAGCCGCGGCTCGCCGTGCAGCACCTCGCGCGGGTGGGGCCAGAAGCTGACCACCGTCGGCACCAACGGGGGGTCTTGGCCGCTGCCAGCGCTGGCGATTGCCGCCATGACCGTGGCGATCACCGCCCGATGACCCTGATGCAGGCCATCGAAACTGCCGAGGGCGATGGCGGTGGGCCTGAGAGCTTCGGCCGGGGATCGCAGCAGAATCAATGCAGAGCAGCGCCGGGGCAAAGCAACGAAACCCACCGAACCGGCGGGACAGGTCGATCTTCCCATGGCAACTTTGAGTCCTCGACCGCTGCCCTCTGCGCCCCATGGCCGATCGCCTCGACCTTCAGTTGATTTCGGCTGCCCTGCGGCGCCTGGGCTGGGTGCGCTTCTGGGTGCAGGTGGTGCTCGGGGTGGTGGTGGTGGGGGTGCTGACGTTCAACAACATCGGCGGCAGGCTGGCGGCCAATTCCTCGCGGGCCCTGGGCCTTGGCCCGGGCATCTCCCTGACGACGCTGTCTTTTCTGCTGCTGCTGTGGTGCCTCTGGCACAGCTGGCTGATCGTGCGTTGCGGCCGTGCCCTTGGCTCCTCGGCACGCCCCAGCAAGGGTGAAACGGGCCGTTTGATCAAGCGCGGTCTGCTGGCCGATCTGGTGGGCGTCACCCTGGCGGTGGTCGGCTATCAGTCGCTGGCCGGCAGCCTGTTCGTGCAGGCCTCCCAGCAGGTGCCCGGCTTCTTTGGCGCCCAGATCCAGGC
>JBJOHB010000129.1:0-7430 GCA_046047915.1 Cyanobacteriota bacterium | reverse complement strand
GCCTGGGCTGTGTCGCTCAGGGCGTAACCGAACGCCTTCTGCAGGGCAGGCAGCTTGGCGTCATTGCCGCTCTTGTAGAGCAGCACCCAGGTGAAGGTCACGATCGGATAGCCGGCTGCAGGGTTGGGGCCACTGCCGGTCAGATCGGGACCCAGGTTGATGCTGGCCAGGGCCTGGCTGGCGTTGGCGGCATCGGGTTTGGCCAGGGTGCCGTTGCGGTTGGCGACGGCCGCCGCCTGCAGGCCATCGCGCACATAGGACGACTCGACGTAGCCGATCGCACCGGTGGTCTGCAGCAGATAGGCGGCGACACCCTCGTTGCCCTTGGCACCCACACCAACGGGCCAGTTCACCGACTTGCCGACGCCCGGACCCGCTTTCCAGGCGGGGCTGAAGGCGGCCAGCGATTGCGTGAAGTTGTCAGTGGTGCCGGACCCATCCGAACGGAACACCAGCTGGATCTTGCGGTCGGCGCAGCCGAGTTGCTTGAAGTTGGTGATCTTGCCCAGAAAGACATCAACCAGCTGGGCCTGGCTCAGCTTCAGGCTGCAACCCGGCAGGTTGTAGGCGACGGCGATGGCGCCGGCCGTCAGGGGCAGCTGCACGACACCCCGCTGGATCGCCTTGGCTTCAGCGGCATCGAGGGGGGCATCGCTGGCCCCAAAGTCGACCGTGCCCGCCTGGAACTGGCGCACGCCCGCACCCGAGCCCACCGACTGGTAGTTGACGCGCACCCCCTGGCTGGCCAGATCGCTAAACCAGCGTTGGTAGATGCCCGACGGAAAGCTGGCTCCAGCACCCTGAAGCGTGCTGCCGGCCCCACCACAGGCGCTCAGGCTGGCGAGGCTGACGGCGCTTAGGCCGATCAGGCTCAGGCGTGCACGGCGGGGGTTGGCAGACAAGGGCGCCATCGGGCGGGTGCTGGTGCCAGAAGGTTAGGGGCCGGTTAATGCGTCAGCCTGCTTCGAGGACGTCGGCGATCCAGGTGGCGGTGGCCGGGGCCAGCAGCAGGCCATTGCGGTAATGGCAACCTGCCAGCAGCAGGCCCGGGGCCAGCAGCTCGAGCCAGGGAGCCCCGCGGCCCAGGGGCTGCACCCGCAACCCCTGCCATTGGCGCACCACCCGGGCCCGCTGCAGCCAGTCGGGGGCATGGCCGTTGAGCGCCGCCATGGTCTGCAGGGCTTGCGGACGGGCGGTCAGCCCAGGCTCGAGGGTGGCTCCCAGCCACACGCCGCCACCGGGGCGCGGTACCAGGTTGATGCCCTGCCACACGGCGGCGGCGGGCCAGGGACCTCGCCAGTCGTCACTGCTGTCACTGCTGCCGCTGCCATCGCCGGGCGCGCGGGCCAGTTCGAGGGCCTGGCCCAGCACCGGCGCCAGCGGGATCCGGTGGCCCAGAGGTTGCAGCAGCTCAGCGGCGCCATAACCGGCGCAGACCACCACGGCGTCACATGGCAGCGGTTCTGCGTCGTGCAGCTGCAGCTGCCAGCGCCCGCCGGCGCTCTGCTGCAGGGCCTGCACCCGGGTGGTTAGGGCCTGGGCGCCCAGGCGCCGGGCCTCGTGCAGCAGGGCTGCCAGCAGGGGCTGGGGGTCGATCTGGCCGTCAGCTGCCGACCAGAGCCCTCCCAGGGCCGCGGCCGGCAGCTGGGGCGCCAGGGCTGCCAGCTGCTCGGGCCCCCAGAACGCAAAAGGCAGGCCCATGGCCTGGCGGGCCTGGCACAGGGCCTGCTGGCGGGCCAGTTCCTCGGGGCTGGCAGCCAGCAACAGCAGGCCGCGGTTGAACTGCAGCGGATGCCCCAGGCTCTGCAGCTCGGCCACCCATTGCTGCCACAGCGCCAGGCTGGCCTGGCGCAACCGCCAGGCCCTGCCGCTGGTTCGGTGAAACACCTGGGCCATCAGCACACCCAAGGCAGCCTTGCTGCCGCCCATCGGGTCGGCTGCATCGATCAGGGTGACCCGGTGCCCCCGGCGTTGCAGATGCCAGGCCGCCGTGCGGCCGATGATGCCGCCACCGACGACCGCAATCTCACGCCTGGTGGTGCTCAGAACTGGGCTCAGATCTGCTTGAGGTCTTCCTGGACCTGGGGAGGCAGCATCTGGGCATAGAGGCCGAAGCCACTGGCCACCTTGATGTAAGCCTTGCGCAGTTTGTCGCCGTCCTGTTGCACCGCCGCTTCGTCGAGCTGGGCCAGGGCGGTCTTGAGATCATTGGCACGCTCGGTGGCCTCGGCCCGGTCAGCCGGCAACAGGTGCTGGTTGATGTAGAGCATTTGGCGGCTCACCTCCTGCATGGGCCCGTGGATCAGGTTGCGGGTGAAGGTCCAGTCCCGTTCATTGACCAAGCTGGCGAGCTCGGGCAGGCGGTCGCGTGCGGCCAGAAAACCTTCGGCCTGGCGTTCGATCACGGCGATGTCTTCAGCGCTCAGGGTGGGAACCTTGGCTTTGGCATCGCCACAGGCGGTCAGACCGAGGCACAGGGCTGCCCCCACCAGCAGCAGGGCCAGGCGGCGCAGGGACTGCAGCAGGGTCTGGAAGAAGGGGGGCATCGTCGGCACGGGTGGTCGCTCGTGGATGTGACTTTATCGGCGGCCCTGGGGCCAGGTTGGCTGCTGTAGCCGCTCGCAATCGGAACGCGCTAAAACGGAGTGACTATGAGTTAGGTCGATGCGCGAAGCCGTTCTTCCCCTCGCCCAGATCCGCCGCCCGTTGCAGCGCAGCCTCGATGAAGCCAAGGTGGCGGCTTTGATGGCCTCGATCGCCGCCGAAGGTCAGAAGGAGCCCATCGACGTGCTCGAGGTCGATGGCCAGCTCTGGGGCTTTAACGGTTGCCACCGCTGGGCCGCCCACGAGCGTCTCGGTCAGACCACGATCCGAGCCCGGATCCGCCGGGCCACCCCGCAGGTGCTACGCATGCATCTGATGTGAGCGTGAGCAAGCCTGTGGCCACGACGATCCTGCGCCTGGTCTGCCCTGATCGCCCCGGTCTGGTGAGCGAGCTCTCGGGCTGGGTGGCCGCCAACGGTGGCAACATCCGCCACGCCGACCACCACACCGACGCCGGTGCAGGCCTGTTCCTGAGCCGCATCGAGTGGGATCTCGAGGGCTTTGGCCTGCCAAGGCAGGCCATTCCGGCGGCAGTGGCTGCGCTGGCCCGGCGCCTGGGGGGTGAGGGCCAGGTGCACTTTTCGGATGAGCTGCCTCGGGTGGCCATCTTTGTCAGCAAGCAAGCCCACTGTCTGGTGGACCTGCTCTGGCGCATCCGCGCCGGCGAGCTGCCGATGCAGGTGCCGTTGGTGATTGCCAACCATCCCGATCTGCAGGTCGAGGCCGAGGCCTTTGGGGCGCAGTTTGTGTACCTCCCGGTCAGTGCCGACACCAAGGCCGAGGTCGAAACCCGCCAGTTGGCGTTGCTGGCCGAGCACCGCATCGAGCTGGTGGTCTTGGCCAAGTACATGCAGGTGCTCAGCGGTGACTTTCTGACGCGCTTCCAGAGCGAGGGTCCCCAGGATCATCGGGTCATCAACATTCACCACTCGTTTTTGCCGGCTTTCAAGGGTGCCCAGCCCTATCACCGCGCCTGGGAGCGGGGCGTGAAGCTGATCGGCGCCACCGCCCATTACGTCACCGAAGACCTCGACGACGGGCCGATCATCGAACAGGTGATCGTGCCGGTCAGCCATCGCGATGAGGTCGCCGATCTGATTCGCAAAGGCCGCGACTGCGAGCGGCTTGCCCTGGCCCGGGCCTTGCGGTTGCATCTGCGCCGCGAAGTGATGGTTTATCGCGGACGCACCGCAGTGTTTCAATAACCGTAATTAGGCCCAGATCACGTCGCTGTTGGCCAAGGTCGCGTTTGTGAATACTGCAATCAGTTCGTCGGGTCTCTTGCCGCCGGTGTTGACGATGCCATTGTTGTTGGAGTCCCAATACAGCAGGGTGCTGCCATTGCTGACGGTTGCGACGTAGCTGGATTTGAAGAGTTGAATCTTGTCAAGGCCGCTGCGGAAATCGGTGATCTGGGCATAGTCGGTTTTCCCGGTGGTGCCAGGGTCGCGGTTGTTGTAAAAAATGCCGCGAATGTCACCCAGAACAAAGACATCTGATCCTGCCCCGCCGGTCAGCACGTCCACCTGTCGGCTGCCCATGGCCGCGGCTTTGGTGCCGCTGGCCAGCACGCCGCTAAGGCGGTCATTGCCGCTGCCGCCAATGATCTGATCTGATTGAGTTGTGCCCCACAGCACGAGGTTGCCGTCGTTGTTGGCTGGCGGATCGATAGAGGTGTCGGCAATGCTGACGGCCGCTTGGGCCAGGGACGTGCCCGTGGCATTGGCATTGAACAGGTTGATCTGCAGGATTTCTCTGCCTTCAGTGCGCTGATCGGCCAAGACAGTGGTTGTGAAGTTGCCGCGGCCATTGGCGTCAACGGTGATCACTGCCGTCAGGCTGCCCGATGCCAGGTCTGCAACGCTGATGCCATCGCCAGACAATTGAAGTCTGAGCATGGTGCCGGCGGCGACGTTGGTGGTGACCACCGTGATGCTCAGGGTGCCTGCTTCGTTGACGCTGGCAGCTGCCTCGAGGCTGTAGGTGGGGGTTGGCGGTGGTGTCACTGTGCTCGATGCCAAAGCAAAGGGATCGGCTGTGCCGGCCACGCTGGGGGTGGCCAGGCTGCCGGCGGTCACGCCACCGGTCAGCAGCAGGCCGGCCACATGGGGCGCCGCCATCGAGGTGCCGCTCAGGTTGGCCAGTTGACCGCCTTTGTAGTACGACAACACGCCGACCCCCGGGGCCGCCAGGTCGACATTGTCGACAGGATCGCTGGCATTGATCCGGTCCCAGTTGGACCAACTGGCCATCTTGTAGGCCGAATCGACCGCCGAGATCGTGTAAACATTCGGGTGGTAACCGGCATTGGCTGGTGCAAATCCATCAGCGTCCTGACCGCTGTTGCCGGCTGCGATTGTGAAGCGGATCCCCTGATTGGCGGCGTTGAGAATTGCATTCGTCAATGAGCTGCTGAGGCCACCGCCCAGGCTCATGTTGATCACCACCTTGGAGCGGTCAAGACCGTTGTTGTTGATCAGACCAACGGCGTAGTTGACCGCGTCAACGATCGACGTGATGCTGGCGCCACCGCCGCTGTCGCTGAACACTTTGAGGGACACGACTTCAGCGCCAGGAGCGACGCCCACTACGCCGCTGCCATTGGCCAGCGCGGCAATGGTTCCGGCGACATGGGTGCCATGACCGACGCCATCGCTGAAGGCGCTTTCGCCGGGAATCCAGCTTCGGGACCAGCTGGTATTGAGATTGAGATCACCGGTGGTTGCCAGCACCCCGGAATCGATCACAAAGACTTTGGTGCCGCTGCCGATGTTGCCCTTGGCTCCCACATCGGTGCCATTCCAGACGGCTCTGACGCCCCAGGGCAGGGTTTCGCCGCTGGCACTGGTGCTGTTGCCGTAAGTGGTCAGCTGTTGAAGCTCGGCGGCTGTGCTTTGCAGCTCGATCTCCTTGGGCTGCACCGTGACCGGAGGCATCGCTGGGATCGGCCGGTCCGCTTCGACACTGCGGATGCCGTCCAGGCTGCGCAGGCGTTGGGCCTGGCCGTCGTCCAGGTCGACGCTGAAGGCGCTCAGCTGGTCATAGAGCTGCCGGGGTTGCAGTTTGGGGCTCACCCGTCCAAGCAGGTCAGCCACCACCGCAGGCAGAGCTTTGGGCGACGTGGTCCCATCAAGCACCACGACGTAGGTCTGCCGTTGGCTGAGCTGGGGCGGTCCGTCTGAGCTGGCCTGGGGTTCGGCGCCTACCCCCAGCAGCAGGGACCAGAGATCAAGGAAGGTAGCCACGTGGACCAGGCAGACCTGATTCCTCCATCTTGACTACTCAGCTTTCACGCTGTCCAGCCGATGTTGCGCCAGGGTTGCGATCGGCAGCGGTCCCCGCAGATGGCTCCAGGGCAGCACCTGGTCACTGCTCCAGCTGGTATGAACCACGTCGTCCCAAGGGGGCGGCGGTTGGGTGTCCCACATGCGGGACACGGCGGCGCCGATCTCAGGGTCATCCCCCTTGAGCACGGCCTTGTAGGCCCGTTTCCAGCCCCCCAGACTCTCGTGCTGGCCGCGGGCGGCGGCGATCACCGGCGCCAGGCGCCGGTCGCTGCGGGACAGCAGCGCCTGGATCACGCTCCAGCCATAGCTTTCGGGCCGCAACTCAATGCCCTTGGGTTTGAGCCGTTTGGCCAGCAGCTGCAGGCGCTTGTCGGCCTCGGGGCGCACCCCCTCCCATTGGAACGGGGTGTGGGCCTTGGGCACAAAGGTGCTCACGCCCAGGCTCAGGCGCAGGCCCGGGGTGGCTTTCTTGAGGGCCAGCAGCAGCTCGGCGGTGGCCTCCACATCGGCCTGCTCTTCAGTGGGCAGGCCGACCATGCCGTAGAGCTTGAGACCGCTTAAGCCGCCTTCTTTGGCGTAACGGGCGGCGGCAAAAATCTCATCGGTCTCGAGTTTTTTGTTGACCACGCGGCGCAGGCGCTCGCTGCCGCTCTCGATCGCGATCGTGAGCGACTTGCTGCCGCGCTTGGCCAGGATGCGGCCCAGCTCGGGGCTCACGGTGGCGGCCCGCACCGAGCTCACGCTCACCCGAGTGCCCTCAAAGCGGTCCTGGTCCAGCCAGCTCAGCAGCTCATCGAACTGCGGGTGTTGGGTGACCGAGGCCCCCAGCAGGCCCAGCCGCTGGGTGGCGGCCAGCCCCTTCTCGACCGCCGGGATCAGGCCGTCATCGAGGCTGGGGGTGCGAAATGGCAGCGTCAGGTAGCTGGCCAGGCAGAAGCGGCACAGCTCGGGGCAGCTGCGCACCACCTCGACCATGTGAATCGATGGCCAGGCCGCCTCCGGGGTGATCACGGTCGAGTGGCTCAGGGTGTTGCCACGCCAGGTCTGCTTGCTGACCGTGGCTGGAACCGGGAGTCCGCCATCGCTGCTGTCCAGGTCGCCATGGGGTTCGATGGCCAGCAACTGACCTTCCGTGTCGTACCGGGGCGCATACAGCAATGGCACATAGACCCCCGGCACCTGGGCCAGCTGCCGCAGCCGCTCGGGGCGGGGGGCGCCGCGGCAGGTTTGCAGCGCATCCACAAACGCCGGTAGCAGCAGCTCGCCGTCGCCCAGCAGGATCGCGTCAAAGAACGGTGCCAGTGGTTCGGGGTTGGCGGTGAGCACCGGTCCGCCGCCAAACACGATCGGGTCGTCGTCGCCCCGCTCGGCCGCCCAGATCGGAATGCGCTGCTGCTCGAGCAGATCGAGCAGCACCGGCCCGTCGAGCTCCCAGCTCAGCGACAGGCCGAACAGGTCGAGGCTGCGGTGGGGCGCATCACCCTGGTCGGTGAACAGGCGCCGCACATCGACGTCGCTGCGCCGGGCCAGGGTCGCCCA
>JBJOHB010000128.1:0-4569 GCA_046047915.1 Cyanobacteriota bacterium | reverse complement strand
GGCTCCTTTGTGTTCATTCCCAAGGGGGTGACCTGCCCGATGGAGCTGTCCACCTACTTCCGCATCAATTCAGGCGACACCGGCCAGTTTGAACGCACGCTCATCGTCGCCGAAGAGGCTGCATCGGTCAGCTACCTCGAGGGTTGCACGGCGCCAATGTTTGACACCAACCAGCTTCACGCAGCGGTGGTCGAGCTGGTGGCTTTGGATGACGCCTCGATCAAGTATTCGACCGTCCAAAACTGGTATGCCGGCGATGAAAACGGCGTTGGCGGCATCTACAACTTCGTCACCAAGCGCGGCCAGTGCCGCGGAGCCCGCAGCAAAATTAGCTGGACCCAGGTGGAAACCGGTTCGGCGATCACCTGGAAATACCCCAGTTGTGTGCTGCAAGGCGCTGATTCGGTGGGGGAGTTTTACTCGGTCGCCCTCACCAACAACCGCCAGCAGGCGGACACCGGCACCAAGATGATCCATGTGGGGCCGCGCACCCGCTCCACCATTGTCAGCAAGGGCATCAGCGCCGGCCACTCGGTCAACAGCTATCGCGGTCTGGTTCAGATCGGACCCAAGGCTGTTGGCGCCAAGAACTACAGCCAGTGCGACTCGATGCTGATCGGTGACCAGGCAGGTGCCAACACCTACCCCTACATCCGTTCCCAGCAATGCGATGCGGTGGTTGAGCACGAGGCCAGCACCTGCCGGCTGTCGGCCGATCAGCTCTTCTATCTTCAGAGCCGTGGCATCGGCTTTGAAGAGGCCGTCTCGATGATGGTCAGTGGCTTCTGCCGTGATGTGTTCAATCAGCTGCCGATGGAATTTGCGGCTGAGGCCGACAAGCTGCTCGCCCTCAAGCTCGAGGGATCGGTTGGTTAGTCAGCCGTCTGCTGCTGGTTTCTCGTTGACGTGTTGTCCTGAACTTCTGTGATTCGCCCTGACGCTCCGGTACTGCTTGAGGTTCGCGATCTGCGCGCTTCCGTTGAGGACCAACCGATCCTGCATGGCGTCAATCTGACGATTCGCGCCGGCGAGATCCATGCCGTCATGGGCCGCAACGGCAGCGGCAAGAGCACCCTGTCCAAGGTGTTGGCCGGGCACCCCGCCTACACCGTCACCGGCGGCACCGTCACCTACCAGGGGCAGAATCTGCTCGAGCTGGACCCCGAGCAGCGGGCCCGCATCGGTCTGTTTCTGGGATTCCAGTACCCGGTCGAGATCCCCGGGGTCAGCAACCTCGAGTTTTTGCGGGTGGCCACCAACGCCCGCCGTCAGCAGGGCGGCGCAGCAGAGCTCGACACCTTTGCCTTTGAGGATCTGGTGCGTGAGCGCCTGGCGGTGGTGCAGATGGATCCGGCGTTTCTGGAGCGCTCGGTGAACGAGGGCTTCAGCGGTGGCGAGAAGAAGCGCAACGAGATCCTGCAGATGGCCCTGCTGGAGCCGGTGGTGGCGATTCTGGACGAGACCGATTCCGGCCTCGACATTGATGCGCTGCGCATCGTGGCCGGTGGTGTCAACCAGCTGGCCAGCCCCGACAACGCCACCCTGCTGATCACCCATTACCAGCGCCTGCTGGATCTGATCACCCCCGATTACGTGCACGTGATGGCGGCCGGGCGCATGTTGCGCAGCGGCGGGCCTGAACTGGCCCATGAGCTCGAGCGCACCGGCTACGACTGGGTCGATCAGGAGCTCGCCCTGGCCGAGGTGGGCTGATGGTGGCGACGACCCTGGCCCACACCTGGGAAGACCTGGCGGGTGCCGCCTTGCCCTCCCGTCGTCTTGAAGACTGGCGCTTCACCGATCTGACGGCGCTGACGGCGATCGAACCGCGCCCCTGGAGCGGGGCCGACCCGTTCGCCGCGCTGCAGCTGCCCGCAGGGGTGACCCGTCTGAGTGACGCCGACCTGGCCGCCGTGGCTGGTCAGACCCTGGGGCGCACCGGTTGCGACGGCCACTGGCCGGTTGGGCTCAATGCCCAGGCCAGCCCTGTGCGGTTGGGCCTGCGGGTGGCGGCCCACACCGCCCCACAGGCGCTTGTGGTGCAGCTCGATGCCGGTGCCCAGGGCGAACTGCTGGCCGTGCATCTGGTGCTGCAGCTCGAACCCGGGGCCTCCCTGCAGCTGGCGCAACGGGTGTCGGCCACAGGCGCCGGCGTGGTCAGCCTGGTGTGTGAGGCCGACCTGGCCACCGATGCCCAGCTCGATTGGGGCTTGGTTGCCCAGGGCCAGGCCGACGCGGCATTGCTGGGTCATCTGGCCGTGGTGCAGGCTCCTGGCAGCACCCTGAACCTGACGGCCGTCACTGCTGGATGGGCCCTGAGCCGGTTGGAGCCCCGGGTGCTTCAGGCTGGGGGTGCGGCCCACACCCGCCTGCGGGGGCTGCAGTGGGTGGATGGCCATCAGCTGGCCGATACCCACAGCCTGGTGCGGTTTGAGGGGCCCGACGGGCAACTCGATCAGCTGCACAAGACTGTGGCCGCCGGCGCCGGTCGCAGCGTGTTCAACGGTGCCGTGCAGGTCCCCCAGCTGGCCCAGCGCACCGATGCGGCCCAGCTCAGCCGCAGCCTGCTGCTGAGCGACCGCGCCAGGGTTGACACCAAGCCCGAGCTCGAGATCGTCGCCGACGACGTCAAATGCGCCCATGGCGCCACGGTCAGCCGGCTGCAGCAGGAGGAGCTGTTCTATCTGCAGAGCCGCGGTATCGGTGCCGACCAGGCGGCCCGGCTGTTGCTGGCCGGTTATTGCCAGGATGTGCTGCGGGAGCTGCCGACCGCCGCTGCGGGTTGGCAGCCCCTGGCCAAGCAGCTGCTGGAGCCCTGAGGCGATGACCGTTCTGCCTGTGATTGAGAGCCCTCAGGCTTCTGCCCCGGCGCCTGGTGAGCCCTTTCGCCGCGCCGAGGATCTGGCCGCCCTGACCCGCGCCGACTTTCCGTTGTTGGCCCAGACGGCCTGCCTGGGGCAGCCCCTGATCTACCTCGATCACGCCGCCACCAGCCAGAAGCCGCGCCAGGTGCTCGACGCCCTGCGCCATTACTACGACCACGACAACGCCAACGTGCACCGCGGCGCCCACCAGCTGAGCGCCCGGGCCACCGAGGGGTTTGAGAGCGCCCGCGAGAAGACGGCCCGCTTTGTGGGGTCAGCCAACCCGCGCGAGATCGTGTTCACCCGCAATGCCAGCGAGGCCATCAATCTGGTGGCCCGCAGCTGGGGCGAGGCCTTTTTGCGCCCTGGCGATGAGGTGCTGCTCACCGTCATGGAGCACCACAGCAACCTGGTGCCCTGGCAGTTGCTGGCGGCGCGCACGGGTTGCGTGCTGCGCCACGCGGGCCTCACCGACAGCGGTGAACTGGATCTGGACGATCTGCGCGCCAAGCTGACCGAGCGCACCAAGCTGGTGAGCCTGGTGCAGGTCAGCAACACCCTGGGCTGCCTCAACCCGGTCGCCCAGGTGAGCCAGCTGGCCCATGGCGTTGGCGCGCTGGTGCTGGTGGACGGCTGCCAGAGCCTGCCCCATCTGCCGGTGGATGTGAAGCAGCTGGACTGCGACTTTCTGGTCGGCAGCTCCCACAAGCTGTGCGGCCCCACGGGCATGGGATTCCTGTGGGCCCGCGAAGCCCTGCTGGAGGCGATGCCGCCCTTTTTGGGTGGGGGCGAAATGATCCAGGACGTCTATCTGGAGCACAGCAGCTGGGCCGAGCTGCCCCACAAGTTCGAGGCGGGGACCCCGGCCATTGGCGAGGCGATCGGCATGGGGGCTGCCCTCGACTACCTGACCACCATTGGCCTCGAGCGCATCCATGCCTGGGAGCAGCAGCTCACCCGCCAGCTGTTTGCCCGCCTGCAGGCGATTGACGGTCTGCGCATCCTGGGCCCCACCCCCGAGCAACAACCCGATCGCGGCGCCCTGGCGGCGTTTGACGTCGAGGGGCTGCATGCCAACGACATCGCCGCGCTGCTCGATTCAGCCGGCATCTGCATTCGCAGCGGCCATCACTGCACCCAGCCCCTGCACCGTCATTACGGGTTGAGCGGCACGGCCCGCGCCAGCCTCAGCTTCACCACCACGCCCGACGAGATCGATCGCTTTGCCGACGAGCTGGCCGGCACGATTCAGTTTCTGCGCGAGCACAGCTGAACTCAGACAGGGGTCAACACCGCCAGGGCCTCGGCCTGGTGGGCACCGTTCCAGCCCCAGTGCCACCGCCAGCCGGCAGCGGTGGCGGCCGCCTCAATGGCCTGACGGTCAGCGGGTATGTCGTAGGCGCTCAGGTGGCTGGTCACATGCTGCTGTTGCTCGGCCGTGAGCTGGGGCCACTGCCCTGCGATGCGCTGCTTGTAACGCGCCACGTAGGCATCCCGGCTTTCGCCGGGCAGGCGAAACACATCGACCCAGAGGAACACCCCCCCGGGGGCGAGGCGCTGCCGGGCTGCCTGCAGGAACGTGGGTTTGTCCGCATCCGTCAGGTGATGGATCGCAAAGGCTGAATGCAGGATGTCAACCGGGCTCGCGCTGCCGTCGCCGGCGGGGCCAGCCTGGGCCCAGGCCAGCAGATCGGCTTCGAGCCAG
>JBJOHB010000127.1:0-5856 GCA_046047915.1 Cyanobacteriota bacterium | reverse complement strand
CAGATCGAGCAGGCCCGTGGCCCTGGCCAGGGCGATGCCCAGCAGCACCGCCACTAGGCCGGCGGGCAAGGGCCAGCGCACCGGGCCGAAATAGCCCACCAGGATCACCGCCAGCACCGCCAGTCCCACCACCGGGTGGGCGTAGGTGCGCAGCAAGAAGCCCAGGGCGATGTAGCCCAGGGCAATCCCCGCCAGGGTCGACAGCAGGGCCGCCCGCGGCAGCCAGCGGCGCAGGGTATCGGCCACGAAGGCGCCGGCCGCTTCGATCAGGGCCGAGCCCAGACACGCCACCAGCCCCGCGCGCCACGACAGGCTCACGGCCGCCTCGGCGCTGAGCCCCTGCCCCAGGGCGCTGAGCTTGACCGGCAGCATCACCAGGAACACGTAGGCAAACAGGCTCACCGTGTTGATGCCATAGGGCAACGCGATGCGGTCGTCGCGTCCTTCCAGTTGCCCCAGGCGGCGGGCTTGCAAGGCGTAGGCCAGGTTGCCGATCACCAGGCTGATGCCCGTGGCCGGCAGGATCGTGCCGAACACCAGGGCATCGGGGTAGCCCAGCAGCCCGCGGCACAGCACCACGATCAGCAGGATGTTCACCAGGTTGTCGAGGCTCAGGCCCAGAAAACCGTCCAGGTCTCCGGCAACCCACCAGCGTGGGGATGGTTGAACCATGGGCAGGGCGGCGACACTTCTCAATCCTGAAGGACGCAATCCTGAAGGACGCGCCTGCTGATCCCCGACAATGGGGGCCCTGCTCCTACACCTTGGGCCCTGACACTGAGGCCAGCGCTGCCCACCCCATGGAGGCCCTGAGCCCCTCGCAGCGGGCTCTGTTGCGCATTGTCTGCTGGGTCGCCATGGTCGACGGCGACTTTGCGCTCGAGGAGCGCGAGCTGCTTGAAAAACTGGTGGCTCGACTGCTCCACCTCGATGGTGTGACAGGCGTGGCTGAAGCCACCGTGCGCGAGCTGGCGATGGACCAGGCCCAGCCCCTCGATCTGGAGCGGTTGGTGGCGGCGCTCACCCGTGCCGATGAGCGTCAGCTGGCGGCCAAGTTGGCCATGCAGATGGTGAGCATCAACCAGGGTGCCGATGACGCCGAACGCATCAATGCCTCTGAAAAACAGGCCTACCGCCGCCTGATCGACGCCCTGGCCCTGCCTGAATCCGAGGTGGAGCAGGCCGAGTGGGCGGCCCGTCAGGAGCTGGCCCAGGCGCGCACCCTGCTGGAGGTCCTCTCTGGCGCCTTGGAGCGCTTTGGCGCCTGGCCGGCGGCCCAGGATCTGGATCCGCGGCTGCCGATGGGCTACTGGCTCTGAGCCCCGATGGCCCGTTGCAGCCTGTCCCTGACGCCCCAACTGCTGGAGCAGCTGCGCGGTTGGCTGGCCGAAGACCTGGGCCGGGGTGATCTCACGGCGCCAGCCCTGGCTGGTGCCAGCGGCCGGGCTCAGTGGATCGCCCGCGCCCCCGGCATCTTTTGCGGTGGCAGTCTGGTCGCCCCGCTGTTTGCCCTGCTCGATCCCGCGGTTGTGGTGCAGCGGTTGTGCGACGACGGCGACCGGGTTGTCGCGGGTCAGACCCTGCTTGAACTGCAGGGTCCGGCAGCGGCCCTGGTGGCGGGCGAGCGCACCGCCCTCAACCTGGCGATGCGGCTCAGCGGCATCGCCACCGCCACCGCCGCCCTGGTGGATCAGTTGGCGGGCAGCGCCGTGCGCTTGGCCGACACCCGCAAAACGACGCCGGGCCTGCGCCTGCTCGAAAAATATGCGGTGCGCTGCGGCGGCGGCATCAACCATCGCCTGGGCCTGGACGACGCGGCCATGCTCAAGGAGAACCACCTGGCCTGGAGCGGTGGCGTGGCGGCGGCGATCGCCGCGGTGCGCGCCTCAGCCCCCTGGCCGGCACGGGTGATCGTCGAGGCCGAGACCGCCGCCGAAGCCCAAGCCGCCGTGGGCGCCGGGGCCGACGGCGTGCTGTTGGATGAATTCAGCCCCGATGACCTTCGGCTGCTGGTGCCCGAGCTGCGCCAGTTGGCCGCCGCCGCCGGGGGGCGCGTCGTGCTCGAGGCCTCCGGCGTGCAGCCGGATCAACTGGGGGCGTACGCCAGCACCGGCATTGACCTGATCTCGACCAGCGCACCGATCACCCGCTCGGCCTGGCTCGACATCAGCATGCGCTTTGTGGCCGACTGGGTCTGATCGTGACAACGGGGCTGACAGCCCTGGCTGCGGGGCCCAGCATGGGCGCAGCCATTCAGCGTCTGCCCCATGGGTGTTGGCACGTGTCGCATTGGGCCAGGGTTGGCCGTGGCCGCCGCTGTGGCCGTGGCGGTGGCGCTGCCGGCAGCAGCGGCTCCACCGGCTGCAGGTGTGCTTGAGCGCGTCGCCAGCAGTGGTCAGCTGCGCCTGATCGGCCCGGCTGACGCGCCGCCCATGCTGCGTGTCGATGCCCAGGGCCAGCCCCAGGGGTACGGCGCTGTCGTGGCCCAGCGCATCGCCGCCCTTGTCGCCCAGGCGCTGGGCAAGCCCGTGCAACTGGTCTTTGAGCCGGTCAATGATGCGGCTCTGCTCAGTCAGCGTCTGGGTGAGGGCAAGGCCGAGCTGGCCTGTGCCCTGCCCTTCACCTGGTCCCATGACGAAGTGCTCGACTTCACCATGCCGATCGCCGTCTCGGGGCTGCGGCTGATGGCGCCGGCGGGTCGCTTCGATGGCAGCCCCGCCGGTCTGGCGGGCCGCCGCATCGGGGTGGTTCAGGATTCGTTGGGCGAGACCCAGCTGCGCGGCATGCAACCGGCGGCGCAAGTGCAGCCCTATCCCAATTTGGCAGCGGCTGTGAGCGCCCTCAGCGCCGGCAAGGTCGAGGGCGTGATCGGTGATTCCCTGCTGCTAAGGGGGCTGGCCCAGGAGAAGAACCTGCAGGGACAGGTCCTGACACCGGCCATCGCGTTGCAGCGGTACGCCGTGGCTTGTGCCATCCCTGAAAACAATTCGTTGTTCCGCAGCCTGGCCAACCGCGCCATCGCCCAGTTGCAGCAGGGTTTTGTCGATGGCAATCCCGCCGATGTGGCCGCGGTGAACCGCTGGCTGGGCCCTGGCAGCGCGGTCAACCTGACGCGTGAGCAAATCGGCAGCGTCTTCGATGCCCTCTTGCTCGGTGTGGAGCCGCTGCGGCCAGTTCCGGCTGCGCCTTCCCCGGCTGGATCCCGTTGATTCCATTCCTGCCTCCGTTCCCTGCCCTTCAGCCCCGATGAAGCTGATCACCCAATCCCGTCTGCTCGGCGTGCTGCTGATCGCCGCATCCCTGCCGTTTGACACCGGCATGGTGCTGGCCGTTCAGGCTGGCAGGGCCGCGCTCGAGGCCCCCGCTCCCCAAGGTGAGATCGAGGCCCGGCTGCAGCGCATCGCCGCCGCCGCCCGCCAGCGGCAGGCCGAAGCCGCGGGGGCGGACGCCCTGGGCCCCGACGCGATCAGCTTTGTGGTGCTGGGCCCCGGCGGCATCGGCTGGAGCAACGGCGGCTGGGGCAATGGCGGCTTTTACAACGGCGGTTGGGGTAACGGTGGCTTCCGGAACGGCGGCTTCTACAACGGCGGCTTCCGCAATGGCGGCTTCTACAACGGGGGGTTCCGCAACGGCGGCCGTTGGCCCAATGGCTGGTGAAGCGGCGGCTGCGGCCGCTGCAGGCCCCCTGCGCTTGCTGGTGCTGCAGCCCACCCCCTACTGCAATCTCGATTGCGATTACTGCTATCTGACCACCCGCGACGACCGCAGCCGCTTGTCCCTCGAGATTCTTGACGCCGCCCTGGCGCGGGTGCTCGAGAGCCCATACCTGGATGGTCCTTTTACCCTGCTGTGGCATGCGGGCGAGCCACTGACGGTGCCGCCGGCGTTCTATGACGCCGCCACCGATCGCATCAACGCGGCCCTGGCGCGCCACGGCCTGCCGCCGGACACCGTGCGGCAGTCGCTGCAGACCAACGGCATCACCATCGATGCGGCCTGGTGCGATTGCTTCGCCCGCAACGGCATCCATGTGGGGGTAAGCCTCGATGGCCCCGCCTTTCTGCATGACGCCCACCGCCGCACCCGCACCGGCAAGCCCAGCCATGCCGCCGCCCTGCGCGGCATCCGCTGGCTGCAGCAGCGGCAGATCCCGTTCAACGTGATCAGCGTGCTCACCGCCGATGCCCTAGATCACGCGGATGCCCTGTTCGACTTCTTTGCCAGTCATGGCATCACCGAGGTCGGCTTCAACATGGAGGAGACCGAGGGCGGCAACAGCAGTTCCAGCCTCGATCGCCCCGAGCTCGAGGGTCGTTATCGCGCCTTTCTGCAGCGTGTCTGGCAGCGCACCGTCGCTGCCCCCGGCCTGCTGCACCTGCGCGAATTTGACGGCATCGCCAGTCTGGCCTGCAGCGATCAGCGGCTGCTGCGCACCGACATGAACCACCCGTTCGTGATCCTCAATGTCGATGCCCAGGGCAACGTGTCCAGTTTTGACCCCGAGCTGCTGGGGGTCGAGCTCGAGCGCTTCGGCCGGTTTGCCTTTGGCAACGTGCTCACCGACAGCCTCGAGCAGATCGCGGCTAGTGCGCGCTTTCAGCAGGTGCAGCGCGAGATGGCCGCAGGGGTTGCGGCCTGCCGGGCGGGCTGCGCCTATTTCGGCCTGTGCGGTGGCGGTGCGGGCAGCAACAAGGTGTTCGAGCACGGCCGCTTCGACGGCAGCGAGACCCAGGCCTGCCGCTACCGCATCCAGCTGGTGGCTGATGTGGTGCTGGCCGGGCTCGAGCAGCAGCTGGGGCTGGCGGCCTGAGGGCCTCTGAACGGTTGCCGCGGGATGATCGACGCTTGAGCTGCCGTCGCCCTGTCCATGCTGCGCATCGCCAACGCCCTCGAAGCCCAGTTGTGCGCGGCGATGCAGCGGGCCTTCCCCGAGCAAGCGGCTGCCGACCCCCAGCTGGCGCCAGCCAGCAAACCCGAATTCGGTGACTTTCAGGCCAACGGCGCCCTGCCCCTGGCCAAGCCCCTGGGGCAGCCGCCGCGGGCGATCGCCACGGCGATCGTGGCCCAACTGGCCCGTGACCCCGGGTTCGCCGAGCTGTGCCTGGAGCCCGTGATCGCCGGCCCCGGGTTCATCAACCTGACGCTGCGGCCCGAGCGCCTAACTGCCGAGGTGCAGGCCCGCCTCGACGACCCCCGGTTGGGGGTGCCCAGCGCCGCGGATCAGAGCGGTGGCAGCCAGGCATCCCCGGTGGTGGTGGATTTTTCGAGCCCCAACATCGCCAAGGAGATGCACGTCGGGCATTTGCGCTCGACGATCATTGGCGACTGCCTGGCGCGGGTGCTGGCCTTCCGCGGCCATCCTGTGCTGCGGCTGAACCACGTGGGCGACTGGGGCACCCAGTTCGGCATGTTGATCACCCACCTCAAGCAGGTAGCCCCCCAGGCGCTCGAGACCGCGGATGCGGTCGATCTGGGGGATCTGGTGGCGTTCTACCGCCAGGCCAAGGCCCGCTTCGATGCGGACGAGGCGTTTCAGGCCGCCAGTCGCGACGAGGTGGTCCGGCTGCAGAGCGGTGATCCGGTCTCGCTCAAGGCCTGGGGGCTGCTGTGCGACCAGAGCCGGCGTGAGTTCCAGCGCATCTACGACCGGCTCGACATCCGCCTGCAGGAGCGGGGCGAATCCTTTTACAACCCCTACCTGGGGGATGTGGTTGCCGACCTGGATGGCTCCGGTCTGTTGGTGACCGACGACGGCGCCCGCTGCGTGTTTCTCGAGGGCGTCAGCGGCAAGGAGGGCAAGCCCCTGCCGGTGATCGTGCAGAAGCGCGATGGCGGCTTCAATTACGCCACCACCGA
>JBJOHB010000126.1:0-10785 GCA_046047915.1 Cyanobacteriota bacterium | reverse complement strand
CACTGAGCTGGGCTTGCGTCTCGGGCGGCACGATCAGGTGCAGCCCTGATACACCGATCAACACACCAGCGACCAGCTCACCCAGGATCGTGGGCAGTTGCAGCCGCACCATCACTTCAGCAATGGCGCGGGCGGCAATGAAGATCACCAAAAAGCGGCCCACCTGCAGCAGGGTTTCAGCAACTTCAAGCTGGTGGGGGCTGATCTCCAGCAGCAGCGGAGGCAAGGCGAGCATCAGTGGGCCCAGAACGGTGTCCTACTCATAGGAACTGCAGCATCGGTTTTGGGGAACAGTCACCTCCTCGGCATGTAGGGGCGGGGCGTTCAATGGATCTGATTCCCTTTTGAAGCTTCTGCCATAACGGTTCCAAAGCCGACCCGGACGGCGCTGGCGACCGCCATACTTCTGCCGCTCAACGTTGTCCCGTGTTGGATTGCTGATGGCTCCGATCCGTCTGCTGGAGCTGTTGATCCTGTTGACGGCCCTGGCCGGTTTCACAGGCCTGCTGCTGCGCCGCAATCTTTTTCTCAAGGTTCTGGCCATGGATGTCATGGGCAGTGCCGTTGTGGCCCTGTTTGTGCTAATTGCAGCCCGATCCGGTCTGCGGAGCCCGATTTTGACCGCAACAGGGGCCTCTGATCTGGCCGATCCGATTCCGCAGGCGGTGATTTTGACCGCGATCGTGATCGGCTTGTCGATCCAGGCCCTGTTGTTGGTGGTTGTGACCCAATTGGCGCGTGTTGATCCCAGTCTTGATGTCAGCAGTTTTGAGGGCAACGACTGACGCTGTGATGCTTACTTCACCTTGGCTGACCCTTTGGCTGTTGCTGCCCTACTTGGCCGGGTTCGTGGGGGCCCTGCTGCCTGTGATTGCGCGGCAACTGGTGCTGCTGTGCTGTCTGCTTTCGGGTGCTGTGGCTGTGGACGCGCTGCTGGCCGGCCCCCAGGGGACTGTGGTCCTGAGCCTGTTGGGCTCCACCGGGGTGAGCTTGAGCATCGACCCGTTGGCTGGATGGTTCGTGCTGTTGGCTGCGCTGTTGATTGCAGCAGTGCTGGTGTCCTGCTGGTCCCGGGCGTTGGGCACCGCGACACCTCTGCTGGTGCTTGTGCTGCTGGGGGGGCTGAACACCGCCTTTGCGGCGACCGATCTGATCAGCCTGTACGTCACCCTCGAGGTGGTCGGAATCAGCGCCTTTTTGCTGATCCTGCGCGACCGCAGCAACAGCAGCCTGTGGATTGCGCTGCGTTACCTGCTGGTCAGTAACACCGCCATGACTCTGTATCTGATCGGAGCTGGACTGTTGTATGTCCAGGCCGGCAGCTTCGCCATCGCCGTTGTGGCTGACGTGCCACTGGGCGCGGCCCAGGCCTTTGTGCTGTTAGGGCTGCTCTCCAAAGCCGGTGTCTTCATCGCGGGGTTGTGGCTGCCGCGCACCCATGCCGAAGCACCGTCCGAGATTTCGGCCTTGCTCTCTGGGGTGGTGGTCACCGCTGGAGCTGTGCCGTTGTTGCGTTTGGCCCAGCTGGACCAACGCCTGATGGTGGTTCTTCAAGCCGTCGGCGTGGCCAGCGCGCTGCTGGGGGTGGTGGCTGCCCTTGGCGTTGTCGATGTCAAACGCCTCCTGGCCTGGAGCACCCTTTCGCAGATGGGTCTGGTGCTGCTGTCACCTGTGGCTGGGGTTGCCATGGCTTTTAGCCATGGTCTGGCCAAGGCGGTGCTGTTTTTGTTGGTGGGCTGCCTGCCGTCGCGTCAATTGGTGGGTTGGCGCGAGCGAGCCCTGCCCCTGGGCCTGCAACTGGCGCTTTGGGGTGCATCGCTCTCGCTTGTGGGTGTGCCGCCACTGCTGGGATTTGCTGCCAAAAAGGATCTGCAAGATTCCTTGCCCCCGCCTTTGGCGGCAGCGCTGGTTGTCCTCTCCGTCGGAACAGCGATGGTGTTCGCCCGCTTGTGGGGCGCCCCGTGTGCCCCAAGCACCGACGCTGGGTTATTGACGCCGGGACTGCGGCTGGCGATCACCCCATTGCTGTTGACGTTGCTGGTGGCAGGGTGCTGGCAGCTTCTGGGCGGCACAACCGCAGCAGCCTTGCTCAGCGCCGTCGCTGTGTTGGCTGTGGGGGTGCTCTTGCAGCGTCTGCTTGAGGTTCGATTCACGCCGTTGGTTTGGCGCGAGAACCTGCAGGACCTGCTGGGCAATCTGGCTCTGCTCGGTTCTGGTCTGCTGCTGGCCTTCCGCCTGGGGATTCGCTGATGGACTGGCTGTTGACGACGCTGTTTCGCTGGGGGCTGTGGTTTCTGCTCACTTCCGATGGGTCGGTCCTGAATCTGACCATCGGCCTGGTGGTGGCGGTGCTGCTGCCCCGCTCACGCAGGGTCAGCCGTTGGCACCCCGGGCTGGGCCGTGCGCTGCTGACGGCGCTGGCGGCTGTGCCGCAGGCCTATCTCGAAGCTGCAGCCTGTCTCATGGCCAAGGCCGAGCAAGAGCAGTGGATCGAGCAGCCCTCCCGATCCGGTGGTGATCCGTTGGTGATGTTTCTCGAAGTGCTGGCGATCACCCTCACCCCTTTCACTCTGGTCCTGGGGTTGGGTCCCGGTGACGGGTCACCGGTGTACCGCGTGCACAGCCTGCGGCCCCGCAAGCGGCCTCGTCCAGCCGGGGGGTGCCCATGACCGTCTTGCTGTGGGGCATGGTGCTGGCCCTGCTGATTCCCTTGGCAGTGGTCTGTCGTCCCTGCACGGTCTGGGATCGGCTGGCCGCTTTTGGCAGCATCGCCTCCAAGGTGTCCTTGATCGTTCTGGTGGTGGCGGTCCTGCGTGCCGACTGGATGTTGGGCTTCGTGGGGGCCATCAGCCTCAGCGCCGGCAACGCCGGCATGGTGCTGCTGGCCAACCTGTTGCGCGAGGTGGATCGCTGATGCTCCTGACGACGATTGTTGACGCCCTTTCGCTGGGGTTGCTGGCCACCGGGCTGCTGCTCTGGTTCTGGGGCACCTGGCCGCTGCTCGAACCGATCAGCTATCTGCGCAAGCTGCACAAGCTATCGGTGGCCGACACGTTGGGGTCAATGTTGATGCTGCTGGGACTGCTGCTGCGCATTCCCCAGCAGTGGCCGCTGTTGACCCTGGCGCTGCTGGGGTTGGTCATCTGGAACACGATTTTTGGCTATGTGCTGGCGAGCAACGCAGAAGGCCGCCAATGACACCTCCGTTGACCCTGGGCGGATCGCTCGATCTGTTGCTGCCCATCACCGCCCTGTTGCCGCTGACGGCAGTTCTGTTGGTCAGCCAGGGCAATCCCTATCAGACCCTGGTGCTCAGGGGCATTCTGGGTTCGGTGGCCACCTTGGTGTACGCCCTCTTGGGGGCGCCGGATGTGGCCCTGACAGAAGCCCTGGTGGGGACCTTGCTCTCGACCACCTTGTACGCCATCGCCCTCCGTTCATCCATGGCGCTTCGACTCGAGGACCGTCGCCTCGATCCTCAGGAGTTCGCGGTGGAACAGGAACTCAGCGATTGGGTTGCGCCGTTGCATCTGCGTTTGCGCTTGCGCAAAGACACGGAGGCCATCCATGGCTGGCTCGACGACGGTCGCCGTCTGGTGCTGCGCGGCGCAGCCCTGCGCACGCGCCTGCAGGGCTGCACGGGCTACACCACCTGGATCAGCCGCGGTGGTGCCGTGGTGCTGGCGCATGAGCTTTTGCCCCAGATCCATAACGATCTGGAGCCGCCCAACCCATGACCTGGCTGTATCTCCTGGCAGCGATCGCCTTGCTGGTCGCACCATTGGCGAATCCTTTGCCAGGTGCAGCTGGGGTCAGTGCGCTGGCTGATTCGCTCGCCCAGCAGACAGGGGTTCCCAACCTCGTCTCGGGGGTGATCCTGCAGACCCGCCTGTTTGACACAGTGGCTGAGGTGGTGGTGTTCACCCTGGCGGCGCTCGGGGTGCGCGAACTTCTCAAAGGAGAGAAAGAACGCAATCGCATCAAGGCTCTTGATGATGCTCCCAGCCGCGTGTTGTGTGATCTGGGCGCCACCATCGCCGCCCTGGTGGCGCTTGAGCTTGCGCTGCGCGGGCATCTCAGTCCTGGTGGGGGCTTTGCCGCTGGTGTGGCTGGCGGTACGGCCATTGGACTGTCGTTGATCAGTGGCGGAGCCGAGCGGGCCGAGCGCCTCTACCGCCGCTACCGGGCTGATCTGCTTGAAAAAGCCGCGGTGCTTGGGTTCATCGTGCTGGCACTTCTGCAGTTGCTTGGACCAGCCCTTCCCCAGGGAACCTTTGGCAGTTTGCTGAGTGGCGGCTGGATTCCCTGGCTCAACATGCTCGTTGCCCTCAAGGTCACCCTGGGCTCCTGGGCGATGGTGCAACTGTTTGTGCGCTATCGGGGATTGCTTTGAAGTCACGGTTTTAGGACGCCGCCCCAACGTCCCTTGGCAGTCCCTAAGGTTCCGCGATTACAACTCCCTGTAGCCCATGACCACCACGTCGGCACCCCCTGGGCAGCGTGCCTTTCGGGTGCTGAACCACATCAGCACCAACAACATCAAAGGCGACCTGTTTGGCGGTGTGACAGCCGCCATCGTTGCCCTGCCCCTGGCCCTTGCTTTCGGTGTGGCCAGCGGTGCCGGTGCTGCCGCCGGCCTCTGGGGAGCGGTGCTGGTAGGCCTGTTTGCGGCCCTCTTTGGCGGCACGCCCACCCTCATTTCGGAGCCCACCGGCCCGATGACGGTGGTGATGACCGCGGTCATCGCCAGCCTCACCGCCCGCAACCCGGAACACGGCCTGGCCATGGCCTTCACCGTGGTGATGCTGGCTGGTGTTTTTCAGATCCTGTTCGGTCTGTTAAAGCTGGGCCGTTACATCACCCAGATGCCCTACACGGTCATCTCGGGTTTCATGAGCGGCATTGGTTTCATCCTGATCATTCTGCAGCTTGGCCCATTCCTGGGACAGGCCATCCCCAAGGGTGGGGTGATGGGCACCCTGAACGCGCTGCCCCAGTTGATCAGCAATGCACGCTTGAGCGAGGTGCTGCTGGCGGTGATCACCCTGGCGCTTCTTTGGTTGACTCCTGCTCGGGTCAAAAAGGTCGCTCCACCCCAATTGATCGCTCTGGTGATCGGCACCGTGCTGTCGTTGACGGTGCTCAACGGCGGCGGCGGCGAAGAGATTCGCCGCATCGGCGAGATCGCCTCCGGTTTCCCGAAGTTGCAACTTCCTTACTTCGAACTTGGAGAAGTAAGGGTCATGTTGGTCGACGCGGCCGTGTTGGGCATGCTCGGTTGCATCGACGCCTTGTTGACCGCGGTGATTGCCGACAGCATCACCCGCACCGAACATGATTCCAACAAAGAATTGATCGGCCAGGGCCTGGGCAACTTGGTTTCTGGTCTTTTTGGCGGCATCGCCGGCGCGGGCGCCACCATGGGCACCGTGGTCAATATTCAGGCTGGTGGTCGCAGTGCCCTGTCGGGCATCAGCCGCGCCGTGATCCTGATGGTGGTGATCCTGGCCTTCACAGGGGTCGCTGCCCAGATCCCCCAGGCTGTTTTGGCGGGTATTGCCCTCAAGGTGGGCGTCGACATCGTCGATTGGGGCTTTTTGAAGCGGGCACACCGCATTTCGATCAGTGGCGCCCTGATCATGTATCTGGTGATCGCCCTGACCGTCCTGGTCGATCTGATCGCCGCTGTCGGGATTGGCGTGTTCATCGCCAACATCCTCACGATCGACAAGATGAGCGCCCTGCAAAGCAAGTCGGTCAAATCGATCAGCACCGGCGATGGGGACCTCGACATCAGTGATGAGGAACGTCAGTTGCTGGATCAGGGCCGCGGGCAGGTGCTGTTGTTCCAGCTCAATGGCGCCATGATTTTTGGGGTAGCCAAGGCCATCGGCCGTGAGCACAATGCCATCGGCGACTGCAAGGCGGTGGTGTTTGACCTGACCGAGGTCTCCCACCTCGGTGTTACTGCAGCACTTGCCGTTGAGAACGCCGTTGAAGAAGCCATTGAAAAAGGCCGCCAGGTGTTTGTGGTCGGTGCTACCGGCACCACCCAGCGCCGACTGGACAAGCTGGGCCTCTACCAAAAGGTTCCAGCCGAGCGCACCAGCCTCAGTCGCCGTGATGCCCTACAGCAGGCCGTCGCAGCGCTGGCCTGAGCCCGATTAGATGCAGCATCTTCAACCTAGAGCCCCGGGTTTTGCCCGGGGCTTTTTTGTACCGTTCCTTGCTTTGTTGTTGAACGATGGAATTGATGTGGTGCAGGAACATGGCGATGTAGCCAAAAACATTGCAAAGTAGTTGCTGAACATCTGGGTGCAAACTGTTCAGCAATCGTGATGAATGCGATTGGTGAGGCTGTCGTTTGCATGCCCCAGGTGTTGGCGCATGACATCTACCTGTTGCGCACCCAGCAGAGCGTTGTTGCAGCAATGATCTGTTGTTTGTTTTCCGTGATGCCATCGCGATGTCTCTCGTCATGTCCCAGCGGTGTTTGCAGCTTGCCCTCGAGCCTTCGAAGTTCAGCTGTGACGGCTTTGATCCGTGCCGTGGCACTCGGTATCCTCGCCAAGCCTGTATCAGTGTACGAAAGCTTCTTCAATGCACTCTTCCGGGGCTTACTGACGGTATTGATGATCATCATGGGTATGGAAGCTGCGCATCGCATGAATGCGTAGCGCAAATTGGCGCAGTGGTTTGCCATTGATGCCCTTGTCGCGGCGATTCTGCATGGTTTCCTCGGTTTCGTGCATGGCCCTGTGATTCACAAGCTCACCGGATTCAGGATCGGTGGAGCGGTCGTACTTCCCGTGATCGGTGCTGCAACAGCTATTGGTATCCCGGTGGCCACTGCGGTTTGCATCCCCTTGTTCATTGGTATCGCTAAGCTGATGCTCGGCCGCTAAGCCTTCATGCCAACAGATCCTGAGGAGTTTGAACCAATAGACAACAAGTCTGGAAACTGGTGATTGTTGCTGAGGAGGTTCTCTGCAAGTGCTCCCGCCGGGAACCGAAAGCAAAGCCCAGCTCATGTTCGGTTTCGGGGCCATGGTCGTTGGCATAGCTGCCGCCTACTGGTTGGTGCTCACGGCGCGGCGTCAGACTCCATCGTCAAGCGAGTGTTGAAGTCCATGGGTTGGCATCCCCATCTCTGGCATCCCACCACCCAAGTGGCCACCAGCCCAGAGCCACTGCAGGTGCGCTCTGCCCGTGGCTGTGAGCTGGAGCTTGCCGACGGCCGCCGCCTGATCGATGCGATCAGCAGTTGGTGGGTGACCCTGCACGGCCATGGGGAGCCGGCGATTGCGGCGGCCATCGCCCGCCAGGCCCAACAGCTCGAGCAGGTCATCTTTGCCAACTTCAGCCACGAGCCGGCCGAGCAGCTGGCCACCCGCCTTAGCAGCCTGACCGGCCTGCAGCGGTTGTTCTTTTCGGACAATGGCTCCACGGCCATCGAGGTGGCGCTCAAGATCGCCTGGCAGTGGTGGGCGAACCAGGGCCAGCCCCGTCATCAACTGATTGCCTTTGAGGGGGCTTATCACGGCGACACCGTTGGTGCCATGGCAGTGGGTGAACGTTCCCTGTTCACCGCTCCCTTTGAGCGGCTGCTCTTTGATGTGGTTCGCGTCAGTTGGCCCCACACCCACTGGGATGACGCCAGCGTCGAACAGCGGGAAGAGCAGGCCCTGGCCCAGCTTGATATCGCCCTGCAGACCCCCACGGCAGCGGTGATTTTGGAGCCCTTGCTGCAGGGGGCCTCGGGCATGCGGCTAGTCAGACCGGGCTTTGTGCGGGCGGTGGCCACCCGGGCGGCAGCCAGCGGTGCCCTGTTGATCGCCGATGAAGTCATGACTGGGTTCGGTCGTACCGGGGCCTTGTTTGCCTGCCAGATGGCCGGGGTGCAGCCCGATCTGATGGCCCTGTCCAAGGGACTCACCGGTGGATTCCTCCCGATGGGGGTGACCATGGCGCGTGAACGCCTGTATCAGGGGTTCATCGGCACCGATCCGTCACTGACGTTCTTTCATGGCCACAGTTTCACCGCCAATCCCTTGGGGTGTGCTGCGGCGCTGGCCAGCCTGGATCTGCTGCAGGCCAATCCCGAGCGCTTTCAACAGTTCGCACCGCGCCACACCCCAGGGCTTGAGCAGCTGGCCCAGCACCCCCGCGTGCGACGCCCGCGGGCGTTGGGGACCATCGTCGCCTTTGATATCGAGGCAGGCGATGACGGCTACCTCAACCCAGTGGGCAAACAGATTCAGTGGCTCTGCCTTGCCCAGGGGGTGTTTTTGCGGCCCCTGGGCAACACCGTCTATCTGCTACCGCCGCTGAGCATCAGCGAGGCCCAGCTGCACCAGTGCTACACGGCCCTGGCCACCGCCCTGGACCAGTTGAACTGAGGGAATGGGTTCCTCGGTTCAGCTCAAAAACAGGTCGACTTCGGCGGCCCTGCGCCGTTCGAGCCCGGCGAGCACCTCGCCTTGATCGCCAAAGCGCCAGCGCGGGAGCTCCTGGCGAATCACCTGAGCGGGGTCCTCGCCGGACAGCAGCCGTTTGCGCAGCGTCGACTCGTTCAGGGCTTCGACGCCGACGTTGTAGGTGAAGCTGACCAGGGCGGCCTGTTGCTGGGGTGTGAAGGCTCTGGCCAGTGGCAGGGCCTTGAACACCCCGGGCGCATAGTCGCGCAACACCTGCTCGCGCAACAGCTGTTCGGCCTGATGGGGTGTGACGCGATCGCCCTTCTGGATCGGACGGCCGTCGTTGTAGAGGGTGGTGCCCCAACCGATGGTGACAACCCCCACCGCATCGACATAGGCCTCCAGTTCCAGACCTTCGAACGCCTTGATGATCGCCAGGGCATGGGCCATCCACGGTTCGTCCCTGACCACCTGCTGGACCCGTTCGACCGCCTGGGTGGGGAGTCCGCCGCTAATGGCAGCCACGCCGAGCGAGGTGCCCAGCAGGGCGACGCCATCGCTGCCTGAAATGGTCAACGCGCTGGCCAGGGCGATCACCATGGTGGAGAGATCCAGCCGTCCGGCGGCGATGCTCTCCAGCTGTTCGTCGCTCAGAATGACTCCAGCGTTGAACAGCTGGCCATAGGCCTCGCTGATCTCGCCCTGCAGCTGTTCAGCCCGCTGCAACAACGCGGGCGTGAGACGTTGCTGCTGCTCGGGATCTGTCTGCTGGAGGCGCGAGATCAGATCGAGCAGCTCAGCAGACAGTTCAGACGACGGTGCAGATGGTGGGGGCAAGGGCGCCATGGCCAGGATTCTTTCCCGGATCCCTTTAGTTTGCCCACGGCTGATCAACCCGGCAGGATCACCCGGTTGATCACATGCACAACACCGTTGTCGCAGGCGATATCGGCCGTCACCACCGTGGCGTTTTTGACTTCGAACGGTTCGCTGCGGCGAATGGGCACCGGGGCCCCCTCCAGGCTTGTCCATTCGCTCTGGCCGACGAGCTCGGCCCGCTGGTGGCTCCCGGCGAGCACGTGGTACTTCAGAATCCGCGCCAACTGGGGCGGATTGTCGACCAGGGTCTGCACGGTGCCGGGGGGCAGGGCAGCAAAGGCATCATCCACGGGTGCAAACACCGTGAAGGGTCCTGCGCTCTCCAGGGCGCCCCGCAGTCCAGCGGCGTCAACTGCAGCCAGCAGGGTGTTGAAGCAACCGGCTGAGGCGGCGGTTTCGAGAATCGTGGCCATGGGTGGTTGGGGCGAAACGGCGATCAGCGGTAGTCCTGGCTCTGGATGTCGCTGAGGCGGGCCTCAGGTCGCAGGAAGCGATCCATCTGCGCCTCAAAGAAGCGGCGGTTGGCCATCAGGTGCTCGGGGTCGGTGTCATCCAGCGGGTAGAGCAGGGCGCAACGCAGGGCCTGGATCACCGCCGAGGTGACGTTGTACATCGAGCGTTGAAAGGTGATGCCGAGCTGAATCAGCTCGTCTTCCTCGCCCCGTCGGTGCTGCTTGTAGATCTCCTTGAGGTAGGGAGGCAGAAAGTGCAGCATGTCCTGCATCAGCAGGGTCGGCGGAATCCCTGCCGATCCCACGGGGTAGACATCGGCATAGAGGATGCCGTAGTGGAAATCGGCTTGATCACTCGGCACCTGATAGGCCTGGGCGTTGTAGCTCTTGGTACCACGGAACGGTGAGGTCCTGTAGAAGACCGCTTCCACATAGGGCAGCGCAGCCTCATAGAGCCAGGTGAAGCCCTCACTTTTGGGGATGATCTCGTAGCACTCACCGCCGATGAACACATGGTGGTAGATCGGCCGCCCCGCCACGGCAAAGATGCCGTTGACCAGAAAGTCCATGGCATCGGGCACACCCTTGAAGCCGCCTTCGTCGTAGATGTCGCTCATCTCGAAGAAGACCGGCGCCATCACCTCCCAGAACAGACCCAGGTTGGCGGTGTACGACAGTTGCCGCACCTGCTCCAGGAACATGTCCGGGAACAGCTTGTACAGCCCCAGGATCAGGGGGTTGCCCTTGAAGTAGGCCTTGATCGCCCGATCGGCGTTGGCCTTGTAGGCGTCGCTCTCCAGGTAGTCATTGAAGCGACCACCCATGCCCTGATGCCAGAGCATGGCCTGCATGCAGGCCTCGGCGAACTCCATGTTCACCCGGTCGTGCCAGAGGTGATGCAGCAGTTTGGGCATCTTGCCCGTTTCGCCCCGGGCCATGAACTCCAGCAGCTCGGGGTGGGCCTTCTCGCCGCCGCGCCAGATGCGCAGCTTGGACTGGTCGCCGGCGTAGCTGTTGGGCAGGTCTAGATACTCCTG
>JBJOHB010000125.1:0-5855 GCA_046047915.1 Cyanobacteriota bacterium | reverse complement strand
GCCACAGCCTGCAGCCGTTCAAGGTGGGTCCCGATTATCTGGACCCCCAGCTGCTGAGCCGGGTGGCGGGCCGCCCCTGCCGCAACCTGGACACCTTGCTGTGCGGGCACGCGTGGGTGCGCCGCAGTTTTGCCTGGCATGCCGGCCGTGCCGATCTGGCCCTGGTCGAGGGGGTCATGGGCCTGTTTGATGGGCGCGGGGCCAGCGCCCAAGGCAGCAGTGCCGAGGTGGCCGCCCTGCTCGATCTGCCCGTGGTGCTGGTGGTGGAGGCCTCCCGCCAGGCGGGTTCGCTGGCGGCCCTGGTGCGGGGATTCCGCGACCACGGGCCGCCGCCGGTGCGGCTGGCCGGCGTGGTGCTCAACAAGGTCGGCAGCGACCGGCATCGGTCTCTGTTGGCCGAAGCCCTGGCCTCGATCGCCGTGCCGCTGCTAGGGGTGTTGCCCCCTGCCGAGGTGCTCGATCTGCCATCGCGCCACCTGGGGCTGCTGAGCGCGGCCGAGCTGGATGATCTGCCCCAGCGCCTGCCCCACTGGGCTGCCCTGGCCGAGGCCCATCTCGATCTGGAACGGCTCTGGCCCCTGTTGGAGCCCCCGGCCAGCTCCTCCCTGGGGGGCGCCGCCGCTTGCGATCCGGTGGCCTGGCTGCTGCAGCAGGCCGAGGCCGCCCCCGCCCCCCTGCCCGAGCCCGTGCCGGTGGCGATCGCCAGTGATCGGGCGTTTCAGTTTTGCTACCCCGAGGTCAGGGAGCTGCTGAGCGCTCTGGGCGCCGAGCCCCGCAGCTGGAGTCCCCTGGCCGATGAACCCTTGCCGGCAGGCACCCGGGCGGTGCTGGTGCCCGGGGGCTATCCCGAGTTGGCCGCCGCCGAGTTGGCGGCGGCCGGCCGCGCCCTCGGCAGCCTGCGCCAGGCGGTGGCCCAGGGGATTCCCCTGCTCGCCGAATGCGGAGGGCTGCTGCTGCTGGGCCAGTCCCTGGCCGATGCCGAGGGCTGCTGGCACCCGATGGCCGGCCTGCTGCCGTTCAGGGCGGCCCGCGGCAGCCTCAGCCTTGGCTATCGCCAGACCCTGGCCCGCGTCGATGGCTTGCTGACCCGCGCTGGCGAGCGCCGCTGGGGCCATGAATTTCACCGCTGGCAGCTGGAGCCTTGGGCGCCGCCGGGGCCGCCGCCTGTGGCCGCATCGCCCGGGCTGTGGCAGCTTGAAGGGTGGGGATGTTCACCGCGCGAGGAGGGATGGACAGCGCCAAACGTGCACGCCAGTTGGCTTCATCTCCATTGGGCTGGATGCCCGGAGATTCCCCGTCGCCTGGTCGCCGCAGCCGCGACCGGCGGCTCGCCGCCGCCAGCCGCCGTTTTTTGCAGCCCAGCGAGCCCCGCCAGGCCCCCCAGTGCGAGCGCTGGCGTCTGTGCGTGAGCGGACGGGTCCAGGGGGTCGGCTATCGGCAGGCCACCCTGCGCGAGGCTCAGGACCTGGGCCTGGGGGGCTGGGTGCGCAACAACGCCGATGGCACGGTGCTGGTCGAGGCCGAAGGGCCCGTGAGCGCCCTCAATGATCTGCGCCTCTGGTGTGAACGGGGTCCAGAAGCGGCGCTGGTGCAGCGGGTGACCACCACCCAGACCGCCGCCACCGGTGCCGACTGGTTTGAAATTCTGCGTTGACCGCCATGGCCCAACCGGCTCCTGAACTGTGGCTGTTGCGCCACGGCGCCACCGAATGGGCCCGCAACGGCCGCCACACCGGCCGCACCGACCTGCCCCTGCTGGCCGAGGGCGAGGCCGAGGCCCGGGCCCTGGTTCCGGCCCTGGCCGGACTGGCGTTTGACGCCGTGCTGGTGAGTCCGCTGCAGCGGGCCCGGCGCACCGCCGAGCTGGCCGGCCTGGGGGCCGCCGCCGCGCTGTGCCCGGACCTGTGCGAGTGGGATTACGGCGATTACGAGGGCATCACCACCGCCCAGATCCGGGCCGAACGGCCGGGTTGGTCCCTGTGGCGTGACGGTTGTCCCGGGGGTGAGGTGGCCGACCAGGTGCAGCAGCGGTGCGAGGCGGTGATCGCCCGGGCCCTGGCCGTCGCGGTGGCGCCGCGGGTGGCGCTGGTGGCCCATGGCCATTTGCTGCGGGCCCTGGCCGGCACCTGGCTGGGGCTGGGGGCGACCGGCGGCTCGCTGCTGACCCTGTCGACCGCCACGGTCAGCGTGCTGGGGTTCGAGCGGGAGCAGCGGGTGATCCTGCGCTGGAATAGCCCGGTCGCTTGAACCGCTTGGGGTTGTGATGGCACTGCTGGCCGAGCTGGGGGCCTTTGCCCTGGCAATCGGGTTTTCGCCGCTGCACATCGTGCTGCTGCTCTTGCTGCTGCTGGGGCCGGACCCCCTGCGGCGCGGCAGCCTGTTCGTGCTGGGCTGGATCGTCACCGCCGCCGCTGCCCTGCTGCTGCTGCTGACCCTGGGCCACGGGCTGCTGCTGACCATGGACAAGGGCGACAGCCATCGCACCGGCCTCGATCTGATCGCCGCCGGTGCCCTGCTGGCCCTGGGGCTCAAGGAGTTGCTGGCCAGCCGTCAGGAGCGCGGCGAACTGCCCGGCTGGGCAGCCCGGCTCGATGGGTTCTGCGCCATGGCCCTGGCGCCGCTGCTGGGCCTCAGTGCCCTGCTTGAGGTGGCCAGCCCGGACGATCTGTTTCTGTTCGCCAAGTCGGCCGCCAGCCTGCTGGCGGCCCATCTGGGACGGGCGCAGGAGCTGGTTGTGGCGCTGCTGTTTGGCGTCAGCAGTGCGGCATTGCTGCTGCTGCCGCTGCTGGCCCTGGTGCTGCTGGGTCAGCAGCGGGTGCTGCCGGTGTTGCAGGGCGGCAAGCAGTGGTTGCTGGAGCGCGGCGATCTGCTGGTGGGGCTGATGGGCATAGCCTTGGCCGTTTATCTCGGCTCCCAGGGCATCGCCGGGCTCAGGATGGGCTGAACCAGCGTTGCCAGGTCTGGCGGTCGCTGCTGGACCCTGCAGCGGCCAGCAACGTCACCGCCTGGCTGGCCCGGCTCACCGCCACGTACACCAGCTGTTGGCGCAGGTGGGGATCGTCGGGCCAGAACACATCCCCGTCGATGAACACCTCCCCAAAGGTGCTGCCCTGGCTGCGGTGCACGCTCAGCACCGCCGCCGGCCCCAGCGAGGCAAAGGCATCCCTCAATAAAAAATACCGGCGCCAGAGCGCTTTGCCGGCCCCCCGCGGCCCGTCGTTGCCGGCCCCACGCGCCCGCTGCCGCAGCAGCTGCAGCACCGCGTCAACCCGTTGCCGTTGGCTGCTGCCGGCCGGTGGCAGCAGCCGCAGCGCCAGCTGGTTGTCACCGGCATCGACCACCGCTTTGAGGGTCTCGATCACCGGCACCGCCAGGGTGCCGTCCAAATCGGCATGGCTCAGACCCAGGTCGGCCAGGTCAAAGCGCACGGGTTCGACATCGCGCACCACGACTTCGCGGTTGGAGCCGAGCACCATGTCTGGCTCTTCGGCCACGGCCTCGGCGGCCTCCTCGCCGGCGGTGCAGGCCGGCGCCATCACTGCGGTGCGGGTGATCAGCACCTCGCCGGGCAGCACCGGCAACTGGTCGGCCATGTCGCCATGCAGGGCGCGCCGGGCCAGGGGCACCAACCGCTCGAGCGAGCGGTTGGTGTAGCAGAGAATGCGGGCGTGGTCGGGGTTGTCGAGCTCGACGCTGCGGCGCAGTGCCGCCTGGGCAGCCGCCAGCCAGGCCTGGCGCTCCAGGCAGGCCACCTGCCCCAGCTCGCTGCGGATCGGTGGCAGCGGCGGCGGCTGGCGGCAGGGCAGCGCTCCGCTGCGAATGCCGGTGGCCAGCTGCAGCACCGGGCCCTGATGGCGCACCACATCCCGCAGCTCGGCCCCCTGGCAGCGGCCCAGGGCGAACACGGGACTGCGGGGCTCGCCCACCGGCGGCAACTGGGCTGGATCGCCCACGAACACCAGGCGGGTGCCAAAGGGCTGGGCACAGCGCAGGGTGATCTCGAGCAGGGTGCTGTCGACCATCGAGGCCTCGTCGATCAGCACCAGCCCCAGGTGTTCGAGCGCGCCTGCGGTCTGGGCCGTTGCTTCACAACGCTCCAGATCACCCTGGCGTTTGAGTTTGAGCCGCAGCAGCCGATGCACGGTGGCGGGATACCAGGTGGGGCGCAGCCCCGCCCCGCTCAGGTGGCTGCGCAGCACCCCCACCGCCTTGTGGGTGGGGGCCGCCACGGTCCAGCACAGACCGGCCGCCTCGGCGGCGGCCAACAGCCGCATCGACAGAAACGTCTTGCCGGTCCCGGCAAAGCCGCTCAGCACAAAAGGGATGCCCAGGGCCGCCTGGCCCAGCCAGGCGGCAAAGGCCGCCTCGGCCTGCTGTTGATGGGGGGTGAGCGCGACCGCTCCGCTGCTCATCCGAGGGGTTGCAGCAGCCCCCAGCTGATCGCCAGCTGCAGGGGCGATCCCACCAGCACCAAGCCGGGCAGGGCCACGGCCGGGCCAATCAGGCTGCCGACCAGCACCTCGAGCCGGGTGTGCCCGAGGTTCTCCTTGAGGGGAGGCAAGGCAGCGTCGCTCAGGGTGTTGACCCGGGCGGCGGTGTGACCGGCGGCGCGGCGCACGCCGCTGGCGTCATACAAGACCACAAAGCAGAGCGTCGCCGCCAGGGCGAACAGGGGGCCGTCGAACCCCAGCTGCCAGCCGATGCCAGCGGCGCAGCCCGTCATCAGGGCCGAATGGCTCGACGGCATGCCACCGGTTTCGATCAGCACCCGCGGATTCCAGCGCTGATGGACGATCAGCTCGATCACCAGTTTGGACAGCTGGGCGATGCCGCAGGCCGCCAAGCCCCACCAGAGCACGCCATTGTTGAGCAGTTCGATCATCGGTCGCGGCTGGTGATGTAGTCAGCCAGCGCCAGCAGCGGCGCGGCGTTGTCGCTCCAGGGGGCCAGGGCGGCCTTGGCCTCGGCCACGAGGGCCTCGGCCCGCAGGCGGGATTCGTCCAGCCCCAGCAGCTTGGGGTACGTGGTCTTGTCGGCGGTGAGGTCCTTGCCGGCGGTCTTGCCTAGCACCTCGCTGCTGGCGGTGACATCGAGGATGTCGTCGATGATCTGGAAGGCCAGGCCGATGCCGCGGGCGTAGGTGCCCAACGCCTCCAACAGGTCGGCGCCGGCACCGGCGATCAGGGCCCCGCAGAGCACGCAGGCCCGCAGCAGGGCGCCGGTCTTGTGCAGGTGGATGTACTCGAGCGTGTCGAGATCGACGCTCTTGCCTTCGCACTCGAGATCGACCACCTGGCCGCCCACCAGCCCCGGGGCGCCCGAGGCCAGGCTCAGTTCGCCCACCACCGCCAGCAGCCGTTCGGCCGGCACGCCGGGGCTGCGCAGGGCCACCATCTCAAAGGCGCGGGTCAGCAGGGCATCACCGGCCAGGATGGCGTTGGCCTCGCCATAGACCTTGTGGTTGGTGGGCCGGCCGCGGCGCAGGTCGTCGTTGTCCATGGCCGGCAGATCGTCATGGATCAGCGACATGGTGTGCACCATCTCCAGGGCCACCGCTGTTGGCATCGCCTGGGCGGCCTCACCCCCTGCCAGCTCGCAGGCGGCCAAACAGAGGATCGGCCGCAGCCGCTTGCCTCCTGCCAGCAGCGAGTAGCGCATCGACTCGCGCAGGCTCTCGGGGCGCTCGGGGCCCAGCGAGGCGTCGAGGGCGGCCTCGACCTGGTGGCGCGCTGCCTCGAGGTAGGCGCCAAAGTCGAAACCGTTCGTCTGTTCGCCGAAGCTGGTGCCAAAGCTGCTGACGGCCGCGGTCATGGGGGCTGGGCCTGGGGCCATCGCTGCGGCGGATTCTCTCAGGC
>JBJOHB010000124.1:0-7073 GCA_046047915.1 Cyanobacteriota bacterium | reverse complement strand
GGCAGGCCCAGGGCCAGCAGCAACGGCAAACTGATCGCCGAGCCACTGGATGCGGCGGCATTGAGAAACCCGCACAACACGCCTGCCCCAAGCAGGGCCAACCAGGTCGCCATGGCCGACGTCAACGGCTCTCAGGATGGCACCGGCAGACGGCGTCTCGCCACGGCCCTGATCTATGTGTCGGCTGTGGTGCTCGTCAACGTGGGCTTCAGCCTCAACCCCGCCATCGATTGGTTCTGGTCGTTGTTGGTCGGTGGGGTGCTGGTGTTGCGCGACGCAGCCCAACGCAGCTGGGGCCATGGTGTGCTGCTGTTGATGCTGGTCGGGGCGCTGGTGTCCTACCGCCTGGGGGCGCCGGCGGTGGCCCTGGCCAGTGCGGTGGCCTTTCTGATCAGTGAAACGGTCGACTGGCTGGTGTTCAGCCTCACCCATCGACCGTTTGCCGAGCGGGTCTGGCGATCGGTGTTGGCCAGTGCCCCGATCGACACCGCGGTTTTTTTGCACCTGGCCGACCTGTGGTCCTGGCCGTTGTTCCTGATCGGCGTGGGCAGCAAGCTGCTGGCCGGAGGGCTGATCAGCATCAGCCTCCGTCAGGTCACAAACCATTGACCACGCCGACTGGATCGTCAATCCTTGGCCCATCACCGTTGGAGCCGTGATGGAAAGCGTGGACTGGTTGACCCTGCTGCACCCGACCCTGGCTGTGGTGTTGATCTATCCGTTGATCGGCATGGTGGCCCGTTTGGGGGTGCAGACGCGCCAGCGGCGGCAGGGCGCCAGCAAGATCGCCGCCACCAGTGGCAGCGAGCACACCGATCTGGGCCGCTGGTTGTCGGCGGGGGTGGTGATCATCGTGCTGATCGGCCTGGCAGTCGCGATCATCAGCCACCAAGACCTGGCTGACCTCAACGGTGGTCTGGCCCGCGGGCTGCAGTTGCTGCTCGTGCTGATCGGCACCAGCGGCTGCCTGGTGGCGTTGTGGCAGGTCAGCAGCAAGGCTCTGCGGCTGTTGTTTGCCCTGTTGACCTGGGTAGGCGTGATCAGCCTGGGCGCCCAGCCCGAGGTGTTCCGGCTCAGTGACAACCCCTTGGACCCCCAGTTCTGGCAATCCCACTACTGGGCGGGTGTTGCCGTGACCGGCCTGATGCTGTTTTCGCTGGGGGCCCGTCCCGAAATCCTGCGCCAGTTGCGTTGGCGCCGCCTGCATGTGGCGGCCAACCTGCTGGCCGTTGTGCTGTTCACCGTGCAGGGCATCACCGGGACCCGCGACCTGCTGCAGATCCCGCTCAGCTGGCAGAAAGCCCTGCTGGCTAGCTGCGATTGGAGCGCCCAGGTGTGCCCCCCGCCCCCCCAGCGTCAGCCTGCTCCATGAACGGTGCCCTGCTGCTGGGGCTCTTCATCCTGTTGCGGGGCAGCGACAGCACCCTGCTCAAGTGGTTGCAGCAGCTGGGAGCGGCGACCCATGCCGGCGGCGGCCCCGAGGTGATCAGTTTCTGCAACGTCTACTTTTTTTCGAGTCTGGTCAGCGGTCTGGTGCTGCTTGTGCTGGATCGCAGGTCGGTCCGTGTGAGCTGGCCGCGTCTGTCGCGGCAGGATCAACGTTGCTTGGCGCTGCAGAGCTTCAGCGGATTTTTCTTAGGCCCGGTGGCTTTTTATCTGGCGCTGGATCACCTCACGGTGGTGCAGCAAACCCTGCTGTTCAGCCTGACGGTGCCGCTCACCGCCCTGGCAGCCCACTGGCTGCTTGACGAGGCGCTGCCGCGACTATTTGCGCTCAGTTGTGTCCTGATCACCGCCGGGCTGCTGTTGGCCAATCAGCAGGCGATGCTGCACGGCGCTGAACAGTCCCTTGATCTGCGGGGTGTGCTTTGGGCGCTTGTCGGCGTTGTGGCATTCGCCATCAGTGGTGTTGTCGGTCGGCTCAATGGCCAGCGCGGCCTGGGGGTCGGACTCACGGTCGGGGTGAACAGCCTGGCGGCAACGGTGGTGTTTGCCGTGATCGCGCTTGTGTTGTTCGGTCCAGCGCACTTTCTGTACCTGCGGCAATGGTGGGTGCTGGGCGTGATCGGTGGGTATGCCTTGGTGATCACCCTGGGCAGCCAATGGAGCCTGATGCAGGCCTACGTGCGTCTGGGGGTGGTGCAAGTCACCTTCTGGGCGTCTTTGACGATTGTGGTCTCGCTGCTGATGGCGCATGTGGTGCTGGCTGAGCCCCTGCGCGGGGCTGCCATCGGTGGTGCGGCATTGATTCTTGTGGCCATTGCGCTGGTTCAGTTTCGGCCGATTCGCACCGCAGGACCGCATGCCTTGGCTGGTCAAAGACCACCATGGGCTTGACCATGTCTGAATACTCGGCAGAGCTGTCTGTTGTTCAGAAATACAGAATCCAAGTGCCATCACAGTGCAGTCCATGGCCTTGCAGGGTCATGCGCTGATCACCGGGTTGAAGCGCAACAGCTGGTGCGATCTGGTGCAGCAGGGGCTCGGTGAAGTAGATCAGTTCGCCGATGCGATAGTCAATGTCGACCACAGGATCGGATGGCGCCAGTGGCTCAGTCGTCGTCGCGGTCGCAGTCGCAGTCGGCCAGATTCTCAGGCCACCGCCACTGGCTGGCAATGCCAGTGCCAATGTGAAGGACAGCGGACTGGACCAGTCGACATGCTCGAATTCCTGCCATAACGAGGCATGCAGCTTGTGCTGCAGATCAAAATGGACAGATCCTCCGCGTCGGGCAAATTCGGCAGTTGCTCCTAAGAGCTGCTGTCCCGGCTTGGCGGCAAAAACATGAAAGCCTGGCATCGCCAGGCGCGGGTGAAACTCGACCGCACCCAGGACGGTCGACAAGGCTGTGCAGGTCTGGCGATAGAGCCCACGAAATGAGGATGCCAAGAGCTGGTTGGTGTTGTCTCGGGCCCTGCTGTAGGCCTTGCCGTCCCATGGGCCATCGAGATAGCTCGCGGCACCCAACGTGTAGAAGTCCACTCCTGGTGCTCGCTGCAGCCAATGGTGTTCAAGGGAGAGGATTGTGTCTGTCCACTGCCTGCAGTCTTGTTCTGAGAGGACAGGACGTCTGTGGACTGGATGGCTCATCAAGGTGTCGGCAGTTGGCAACGACTTGGGGCCCTAGAAGCGAAAGCTGTGACTCGCTCAGGATGGCTTTGGGCTTGGCAGCAGAAACCGCAGCGTGACGCCCGCCAGAACCAACAGCATGCTGGCGATCGTTGCTGGATGCAGCGGCTCACCCAGAAACGCCGCAGCGCTGAGCACGGTCACCACCAAAGTGGACGAACCGACCAGGCCAACCTTGGCTACCGTAAAATGGCGTGCGACGTACTGACGTAACACTTCGGTCCCAAGGCACAACGTCAGGCCATAAATGATAATGACGCCGAGCACCCACCAGACGCTCAGGTAAAAAAAGTGCTGAGGGCCGTACTGTTGCAAGGCGATGATGGCGAACACAAACGCCCCCGCGAGATTGGGTACTCCCAGGGATAGCCCCTTGCCGATTGGGTACATCGTCAGCTTGCGGCGGATGGAGTTGCGAAAAGCCGTTGCGCCAACCGAAACCAGGGCCCAGAGAATGCCCCTGGTCTGATCGTTCATCGGTTCACTTGCAATTGCCATGGGGGCGAAAAGTTTGCCAACCAGCAGTCCTGCAATGATCAGGGCAAGGCTCCACCAGAAGCGATCGGGCAGTTGTTCTTTCAGCCACAGAAGAGCGACGGCTGCTGTTGCCGGCAGGGTCAGCGAGAACAGCAGTGTCTGGTTGACGACGGACAGCTTATCGAGGGCTAGAAAGAAGCTCATCGGCGCCAGAAAACAGCCGAAGAAGGCATCACAACTGATCAGCCAGCGCCCTTGCCGGTCAAGCAGTCGCAGGTCTCGGCGGGCTTGCCCGCCGTCGGCCAGCATCAGCGACAGGCCGATCATGGTTTGCGAGATCAGAAAGACATTGCAGAAGCTGATTGGGTTCTCGCCGCCGATCGGGAACATCTCACCCCGCAATTGCAGCCCTTTCAGCACCGTGGTGCGTAGGCCTGAAACGAGCAGATAAGCCAGCAGGCCGACCATTGTCGGATCGATCATGACGGCATGGGCGAATGATGAATTCTATGGGCTCTGTCAGTTTTGATCGGGTGATCTGTGCGACATCCGCCAGGATTTATGGGGCCAAGTTGAGCATGGTGATCGGCAGGGGCTGGCCGCTTGTGCTGACGGTCCGGTTGTTCAATCCGTCGACCTGAACCGTGCCATCCACCTTGGTTTTCAGCAGCGCAAAGGTGGCTGCCGCCTGCGTGTAGTAGCTCTGGATTGCTTCTTCAGGAACGTAACGACCGGTTCGTTGGTAGCGCTCGAGTGACCGTTGGCGGCTGACGCTTTCTGGCACCATCACCTGCACGATGAAGGTGCGATATCCCAGTTTCTTGAGACGGGGCAATAGCTCCAGGTACCGGCGGGGGCTGGTGAGGGTGCCGTCGTACAGCAGGTTGGTGTTGCAGGGGCGGCCGATTGTGGCTAGCAGGCTGTTCACCAGATCGCTGGTTTCAGAGTGGGTCTGGTTGGAGTTCCAGCCCCTGTACTCGGGCAGCTGGGCCCGCAGTTCATCGGCGTCAATTCGCAGCCAGCCCGGTTGCATCAGGCTGGGTAGATGGTGGGCCAACCAGGTTGATTTGCCTGCGCCCGGTGGACCACCCGTCAACACAGCCAGGGGTTGCACCCCTGGTTTGACGCAGCGGGCTCCAGTGCGCGTTGATGCCACAATCTGCGCGTGCAGCCGTTGGCGATCAGCGGCATAACGGTTCTGTCGCCAGTGCAGCGTTTTGGTCTGGGGCAACTGCTGCAGGCAGGCTTCCAGTGCGTTGATCGCCGCCGGATCAATCGCCGGCTTGCTGTCCGGAGTTGATGGCGGACAGCTTGGGGCCAGAGCACTTGGTGTGTTGGCAGTTGGCGTGCTGGCCCAGCCCGCGGGCATCCACGCCAGCACCAGCAGGGAGGCGATCAGCGAACGGCCGGCTGCAGCCTTGTTCAAGATTGGCGCCGCGGTTGTGACAACAACGCCATCATGCTGATGACGGCGGCTCCTTGCCACAGCCACACCGGGGACAGAAGATTGCCGGTGCGCTGCACCAGCAGGGTGGCCAGCAGGGGAGTCATCCCCCCCAGCACGGCGCTGCTGACGTTGTGACCAAAGCCCAGCGTTGTGCAGCGTTCTGCGGCTGACGTCAACTCGACCATCAAGGCTGGGGTGACGCCCCCACTGATGCCCAACATCACGGCCATCAGCATCTGGCCCAACAGGACCGTGCCCGCAGAGCTGCTCTGGGTCAAGGAGAAAGCGCCCTGCCCCAGAACCATGATCGCCGCAATCACCAGCAGCAGCAGCCGCCTGCGACCCCAGCGGTCCGACAGGTAACCCGCCACAGGTACCACGACCATCAACAGCACCAGCACGGTGCTGGAGATCAACAGGACTGTGCGCATCGGCAGGGACATCAGCATGTTCAGCTCGCTGACCAGATACGTGGACAGCAGGTAGAACCCCACGGCGCCAACGGCGTTGATGCCGGCCACGGTGAACATGGCGCGACGGTTCTGCCACAGCAGCGATCCCAGGTGCGTGTCCTGCTGCACGGCCGGGGCGTCGCTCTGCCAGCGCCGACGCAGTGTCCAGGCCACCCACCCCAGGACCCCCGCGCTCAGAAAGGGGAGTCGCCATCCCCAGCTGCTGAACGCTTCAGGCGGCAGTAGCGCCACCAGCGCTCCTGCCCCCGTACCCAGAATGAAACCGGCCAGGCCGCCAACCGAGTGCCAGCTGCCATACAGGCCGCGTCGCGTTTCTGGAGCCTGCTCCACCACCCAGGCCAACGAGGTGGTGGATTCACCCCCCAATGACAACCCCTGCACCAGCCGCAGCAGCACCAACAGCACCGATGCCCAGGCGCCGATCTGGCTGTGAACGGGGAGCAGGCCGATCAACACCGTGGGCACGGCGATCGACACCAGCGACACCAGCAGCGATTGACTGCGCCCCCGTCGGTCGGCCAGCCGTCCGAACACAAGGGCCCCCAGCGGCCTCATCAGATACCCCGAGGCAAACACCCCGAAGCTCGCCAGCAAGGAGCTGATCGGGTCCATCGCTGGAAAGAACAACCGACCGAACAGACCCGCAAAGGTGCTGTACAGGGCAAAGTCGTACCACTCGAGAATGTTGCCGGTCATCCCGGCCAGCACCCTTCCGGGAAGGCTCATGGCTGCTTAGTGTTGGTGTTGGAGCAAGCCAAGAGTCAGGTCGTCAGGATCGGTCTGCAGGTAGACGTAGCCGCTGCCTCGGCTCAGCAGCAGCACCTTGTAGTTGTAAACAGCACCTGTGGTGTCGCGCTGGTGCATCGTGCCCAGGCAGTCGGCACCCAGCTTGAGCGTGCCGCTGTAGGGGGCTCGCTCCAGGCGGCCGCCATAGCTGGCCAGCGCCAGGCCATTGACCTGTCCGTCCTTCCACCATTCGCGCTGGGTGACGGCGTTGGGGATCCAACGGCCCTGCTGCCAGCTTTGGCCCTGCTGTTGGCTGGTGACCAGGCCGTTGAGCTGCGTCGCTGTGCAGCTCTGCGCGCCTTGGTTGACATAGCGCAAGGGCAGCACCCCCCTGGGGCTGGTGACCAGGGCCGTCGTGGGCTGACCTTTCTGATTCAGCCCATCACTGCTCAGCATGACCCCAGCGGGACCACGACGTTCGATGCTGGCCCAGCAGTCGCGCCCGGTCTTGATCGTGCCGCTGTAGCGATCCTGCTTGAAAGCGCGACCCTGGCGTAGGTAACGCACGCCCTCAAGGCGACCACCGGGGAGCCATTGCTCCTGCATCAGCACCGCCACCGGTTCGTTGCCCCAGGTGCCACTGCCCAGCAGCGCATAGCGGCCTGGGGCGGGGGGCTGGCACTGGCCCAGGGCTGTCTCGGCGTCGCCGGCGTTGGCCTGGAGCGGGGTTGCCAACAGGGCCAGCGCAACGGCCCCGATCAGTGTTGGCGACAAGGAACGCGGAGCCATGGGTCAAGCCGGGTGCCGCTCCATTTTGAGT
>JBJOHB010000123.1:0-3164 GCA_046047915.1 Cyanobacteriota bacterium | reverse complement strand
GGTTGTGAAACGCTGCAGCGGCGACGATATTTGGGGGGTAGCCCCCTGAGAAAATAGCTCGATGCCAGGTAAAACATTCATCCAAACGAAAAGCCACCCCCAGGGGTGGCTTTTTTCGTTTTTGGGTTGGTCAGGTGTTCGCAATTCGTTTGATCGAATGGCGGCTCATAGAGCCGCCGCAAGTCATCAAGCGATCAGACTTCAGCTGCGGTGCACGTGCACCTGCTGCCAGCGTTCATGACGACGCTGCCAGATGCGGGTCTCGCAGCAGCTGCTGGTGGTGAACGCTCCGTTGGCTTGGCGTTGCACCAGGCGGGTGTAGCTGAGCACGACGATGTCATCGCTCAACCAGCGCAGATGGGGGCGGGCCATGGTGACCTGCGCGTTGACCGGCTCGCTGTTGGCGGTCGCGCTGTCTGCATCCGCAAAATAAAAACGGTGAAAGGGCAATCCTTCCACCAGCACCCCATTGGTTTCGGCCTCAAAGCAGCTGACGTCGCTGCTGCAGCTGGCCGCATACGCCTGCCAATCGCCGCGCAACACGCTCTCGAGCATCGCCTGGTTGATCGCCAGGATCTCGCGGTCGCGAGCTGACAGGTTTGCCGTTGTTGCCTCTTCGCTGGTCACGTGCTGAGCTGCAATGTGCTGAAGCTGGTGATCCTCTCAAACCCCGCCGCAGCCCGTTGCGGGTTGCCGGGGCGATCGCTGAACAACACCTGCAGCCCGGCAGCACGGGCAGCGTCCAGCTCGGCGTTGGCATCACTGATGAACAGGATGCGCTCGGACGGGCAGCCCAGCTGTCGGCTGATCGCCTGATAGCTGCTGCTGTCGCCTTTGGGGCCACTGCGGGTGTCGAACCAACCGCTGAACAGGGGGCGCAGATCGCCAGCGTTGCTGTGGCCGTAAAGCAACTTCTGCGCCGCGACCGAACCCGATGAATAGACACTCAGACCCAGTCCCTGGCGATGCCAGCGCCGCAGGGCGGGTGCCACATCGGCAAACAGCGGGCCTTTCAGGGCGCCGTTGGCATAGCCATCGGCCCAGATCATGCCCTGCAAGTCCTTCAGCTCTGTCAGTTTGCGGTCGACGCTGATCAACCACTGCAAGTAGGGCACAACCGAGCCTGTGGCTGTGCACACCAGGCCGGCTTTGGCGGCATCGCCGTCGTCGGCCCAGGCCTGCCGCACAGCTAGCAGCAGCTGTTGCAACTGCGGTGCGTCGCCGTGCTGCTGCAGGTAGGCCTCCAGGTGCGATGCTGCATAGGGAAAAAGCACTGTGCTGACGAAGCTCACCGGGCAGGTGGTGCCTTCGATGTCGAGCAGCACATGGTCGATGCCGCCGATCCGACGTGGCTGCAAGTCATTCGGCTCGAGCAGCAGCTGGCGCCAGCGTTGCTCGAGCAGAAATTCGAGGATCTCCAGGTGGCGGCGAGCCGTGCCCAGGTCGGCGCCCCAGGCATAGAGGCCATGGCCGGCGATCAGCAGGCCATGGGGAGCCTCGGCCAGTAACGGGCTGGCGGCGTCACTGAGCCGTTGCAGGTCCTGATCATTGGGCAGCACCGGCACCGCCACGGCCGCGTCGTGGCTGGTGACGCCCTGCAAACCCTTGAGCATCTCCAGGCCTTCGAGCAACAGCTCCGCTGGCTGGTGGCGCCCCAGCCGCTGCGACAGCAGGGTGGCTGCCTGCGAGTGGGTGTGCAGCACCGCGCCGGCCCCGGTTGTGCGCACAATCGCCAGATGCAGCAGTGTTTCGGCGCTGGCCCGGCCCTGGCCACCATCGACGCTGCCGTCGCCATGGACCACGATCAACTGCTCGGGCGGCACGTCGCCTTTGTGGACACCGCTAGGTGCCATCAGCAGTTGCAGCGGATCATGATTCAGCACGACGCTGAAGTTGCCGCCGGTGCCGTCGCACCAGCCGCGCCGGTACAGGCCAGCCATGGTTTGGCTCAGGTCGTGACGCAAATGGGCTTCGCTGGCCATCGGTGCTGCAGGGCTCTAGCCGTTCACGCGCTCAATGCTGGCAGCCGGGGCACCAGTGGCTGCTGCGGCCCCCCAGGGTGGTGCGGTTGATGGTGCTGCCGCAACGGCGGCAGGGTTGACCGCCGCGCCGGTACACCCAGGCCATGCCGCCGTAGTTGCCGTTGGTGCCGGTCAGATCGCGAAAGTCGCTGAAGGTGGTTCCACCCGCGCCGATGCTCTGCTCGAGCACCTGCACCACCGCAGCCCGAAGCCGTTCCAATTGAGCCTTGTTCAGGAGGCTGCAGGGGGTCTGGGGGCGGATGCCCGCCGCAAACAACGATTCGTCGGCATAGATGTTGCCAATCCCGGCTACCAGGCGTTGATCGAGCAGGGCGGTCTTGATCGGGCGCTGGGAGCGTTTGAGCTTGGTCTGCAGGTAAGCCGCGTTGAAGGCCGGGTCAAACGGTTCGGGACCCAGCTTCTGCAGGCCGGTGATCACCTGCTCCAGGGACTGTTGCGGCGGCACCCACCACATCTGCGCAAAGCTGCGGGTGTCGATGAACCGCAGTTCACGGCCCGTCGGGTCCCACACCTGCACCCGGGTGTGGCGACAAGGTGGATGCTGGCGGCTGCGCTCAGCCTCGAGCCAGAGGAACTGGCCGGTCATGCGCAGGTGCACGCCCCAGTGCCCCTGATCGAGGTCCGCAATTAGGTATTTGCCGCGGCGCTGCCACTGCAGCACCCGACGTCCCGTCAGTGCCTGGCAGAACCCATCGGGGTCGAGCGCTGGCGCGGCGATCGCCCGGGCCCGGTGCACACAGACGCGGGCGATCTGCAGACCGGTGGTCTGTTGCGCCAGGCCACGCCGCACGGTTTCAACTTCAGGAAGCTCGGGCATGGGGTCGCCTCTGGCGGCTGGGCACCAACACAAAAACGCCGCAACACCAAACTGGCGCTGCGGCGGATCACGAGAAATCGGTTCGCTGGGCGCTCAGGCCTTCTCGAGCTCGCTCTCGGCGAAGTTGTTGGTGTTGATGCCGCCTTCAGAGCCGCTGTAACCGTTGTAGTTGACTTTGTCGAAGCGCACCACGACCGGGTAGCGGATGCCGCTGGTGTCGACCGAAGCGACGGTGCCGACTTCGTTGAACCAGTAAGACTCTGGGCGCTTGATGCGCACCTTGTCGCCGCGGGAAATGGCCATCG
>JBJOHB010000122.1:0-7982 GCA_046047915.1 Cyanobacteriota bacterium | reverse complement strand
TGGTGGAACTGGCCCAGCTGCTGGAACAGCCCGCGGCCCAGATCGCCAGACGGCAGCAGCGCTGGCGCTGGCGTGATTGGTGGGTCGAACCGCTGGACGAGGGGCGCTGGCGGCTTGTGGCAGGGCCTGCGGCGGCGCACGATGGGGATGGCTGAGACAGATCGGGCCATGGCTGCCACCGGTACCGGAGCGCTTTACCGCCGTCTGGTGGGGCCGCTGCTCAGCAGCGACGACGGTTCCGATGCCGAGCAGCTCAGCCAGCTGACTCTGGCCGCGCTGGCCCAGGCCTCGTTGCGCCGCAGTTGGCCTGGGGTCAGCGGCGTGCTGGCGGGCCTGGCTGTCGACCTGCAACGCAGCGATCCCCGCCTCGAGCAGAGCCTGTTCGGCTGCCGTTTTGCCAATCCCCTGGGATTGGCCGCCGGCTTTGACAAAAATGCGGTGGCGGCTGGCATCTGGCACTGCTTTGGTTTTGGTTTTGCCGAGCTGGGCACTGTCACCTGGCACCCCCAGAGCGGCAATCCGCGGCCGCGGCTGTTTCGCCTGGCCGCCGAGCGCGCGGCCCTCAACCGCATGGGTTTCAACAACGACGGTGCCCAGGCGGTGCTGCGCACCCTGGAGCGCCAGCGGCTGCCGGCCCCCGGCCAGCGGCCGGCCGTGCTGGGCATCAACCTGGGCAAGTCCAAGGTGACCCCGCTGGAGCTGGCACCGGACGATTACGCCAGTTCGCTGGAGCTGCTGGCCCCCCTGGCGGATTACGCCGTGGTCAACGTCAGCTCCCCCAACACCCCCGGCCTGCGCGACCTGCAGCAGGAGAGCCAGCTGCGGCGGTTGGTCGAGCGACTGCGGCGGCTGCCGGGCTGCCCGCCGCTGCTGGTCAAGATCGCCCCCGATCTCGAAGACGACGCCATCGACGCAATCGCCCGCATGGCCTACGAAGAGGGCCTGGCCGGTGTGATCGCGGTCAACACCAGCCTCAACCGCCTGGGCCTCGAGCAGCGGCGCCTGCCCCAGAGTGGACTGACCCTGGCCCAGGAGGCCGGCGGCCTCAGCGGTGCGCCGCTGCGGGGCCGTGCGCTCGAGGTGCTGCGGCGGTTGCGGGCGGTGGCGGGTCCGGCCCTGCCCCTGGTGGGTGTGGGCGGCATCGATTCGCCGCAGGCGGCCTGGGAGCGGATCGCCGCCGGCGCCTCGTTGGTTCAGGTCTACACCGGCTGGATCTACGAGGGGCCGGGCCTGGTGCCCACCATTCTCGACGGCCTGCGGCAGCAGCTCGATCGCTACGGCCTGGCCCACATCGGTGCGGCGGTGGGTTGCGGCCTGCCCTGGCGCGACTGAGGGGGCGCGCATGGTGCTGGCCGGCGTCAGGGAGGCCTGGAAACCGCTGCGGTCCCAGTGGCTTGGCGAGCGGGTCCTGATGGCGGTCGATGACCGTGCCCTGCAGGCCGTCGCCCTGCGGCGCGGTGCGATCACCACCCCCTACTGGGAGTCGATGCTGCCGGCCCAGGCTCTGGTCGACGGCATGCCAGTCCTGGTGGACACCTTGGGGGATTTTCTTGGCGATCTGCTGTTGAGTCAGGGGCTGATGGGGCAGGCCGTGCGCCTGGCCCTGCCGCCCCAGTCCTGTCACTGGCGGGTGGTGGTTTGGCCGCTGCACGAGTGGCCCGACGACCCGCGCGAGGCCCTGCGCACGATCGACCCCGACCTGGGGTTGCCGTTCGCTCTGGCCGATGCCGCGATCGACCTGCAGCCGCTGCCCGGCGAGCCGCTGCGGTCGTTGCTGGTGGCCGCACCCCGGGATCTGGTCGAGGCCTGGCTGGCGGTGTTGGCGATCAGCGGCAGTCCGCTGGAGCGGCTGCTGCCGGCCCAGGTCTGCCTGCGGCAGGCCCTGCTGCCCGTGCTCGAGACCACCCCCGCCGAGGGCGGGGTGCTGCTGCTGCATCCGTCGGCGGCTGGTTGTACGGCCCTGCTCTGGCGCCAGGGGCTGCCTCTGTACGAGCGCTTGCTGGCCCTGGATGCCGCCCAGTTGCCGCATGCGCTGGAGCGCTGTGTGGCCTTTTACCGCACGCGCGATCCGGGCTTCAGGCTCAGCCAGGTGTGGTTGACGGCGCCCCTGCCCGGGCAGGACCAGCTGGCCGCCACCCTGGGGGTGCCGCTTGAGCTGCTCGACAGTGCTCCCTACGCTGCGCCGATCTTGAAGGGGCTGGCCCTGGGGCGATGAGCACCACTCCCCTCGATCTGCTGCGGGAGACGCGCCTGGCCCAGGGCCAGCCCGATCCGGCCCAGCAGGCCGCCAGCCGCCGCGCCTTGGTGTTCAGGGGGGCGCTGCTGGGTGCTGCGTTGGTGGCGGCCAGCGCGGTGATCACAGCGCTGCTGCTGCTGCGCCAACAGCAGCTGCAGCGCGAGCTCGAGCGGCTGACCCTGGTTGAAGCCGACGTGCAGGCCGCCGAAGCCCGGCTGACCGCCGCCCGCGGCCGGGTCAATGCCCTGAAGCGAACCAACAAGGCCCTGGTGCAGGGGTTGGTGGCGGCCCGTTCGGGCTCGGCCCTGCTGCGGGATCTGCAGCGGCGCGTGCCCCAGGGGGTGCAGCTGACCACCATCGATGTCGCACCGGGCGGTCAGACCCTGCGGCTGCTGGGCACGGCCAGCGATCCCCAGGGCTTTGCCCGCATCAACGCCCTGCAGATCGAACTGGCCCGGTCGCCCTTGCTCGATCCCACCGGGGTCAGGCTGATCAAGGCGTCCCGGGGCGAGGGCATCGGTTTTGAGCTGACGGCGCCGTTCCGGCCGCCGCTGCCGCCCCCGGCCGAGCTGCAGTTGCTGCGCGAGCTGGGGGCCACGGGCATGGCCCTGCGGTTGCAGCGGCTGCAGGCCGAGGGGTTGCTGCCATGACCGATCGGATGATCGATCGGTTGCTGTTGTGGCTGCCGGCGGGCCTGGGGGGGCTGGTGGCGCTGCTGGTGCTGGGCCTGGGGGCTGCGCCCCTGGTCAGCCAGCTGCAGCTCGAGGGCCGTCAGCTGGAACAGAAGCAGGCCCTTGAGCAGCGCCTGCCCCAGATCCGCGTCGCGATGGCGCGGCTGGTGGGCGAGCAGCAGCAGGCCGAGCGCCAGCAACAGCAGGTGCTGACCCTGATCGCCGGCAGCGGCGAGCTGGTCACCTTTTTGGCCCAGGTTGATCGGCTGGCCCAGCGCCACCGGGTCCAGCTGCAGTTGTTTGAACCCACCACCGCCCAGCCGGAGGTGGGGGGCGAGACCTCTGACCCGCTCAAAGCCCAGGCCAAAGGCACCCGTGCCCAGCAGCAGAACCAGCAGCAGGCGACGGCAGCGCCGCCCGATCCCCTGCACAAAGCCGGCCTGTCCAGCAGCAGGCTGCTGCTGAGCGCCCGGGGCACGTTTCCGCAGCTGCTGGCCTTTCTGCGCGCTGTCGAAAGCCTGAGCCTGCTGGTGGTGCAAAGCAACCTCAACCTCAACCAGGCCCAACCCGACAAGCCCAGCCCCAGCCGCACGCCGGCCACCACCCCGCCAGCCGCGGCGGCTGCGGCCCCGGGGGCGGGATTGGTGGAGCTCAAGCTGGCCCTGGCGCTGTACCGCCCCACCGGGCGCCGTTGAGCCCTGGATCCACCCCGTCACCGCCGATACGATCGGCGCGCAGCATCGACAGCCAGGCGTGAACAGGCGAGTGGGCAGGCGGTTGATGGGATGGACCGCCGCCGCGTCGCTGCTCCCCCTGGCCTGGGGCCCCTGGGTGGGGGCAGCTCCACCCCCGACGCCAGCGGCCGAGACCGCTGCAGCGGCCCGTGGAGAGCAGCGCACGGGCAGTGTCGTCTTGCGGGTGCGGCGCCAGAGCGATGCGGTGGACCTGGTGATCGAGGGCACCGGCACCAGCCCTGAGCTGGTCCAGTCGACCAGCAGCAGCGGCTGGCAGGGACAGCTGACCATCGCGGCCCCCAATGGCCTGCGGTTGGGACCGCAGCGGCTGTCGCTGCCCGAAGCCGGGCTGCAGCTGGTCACCCTCAGCGGTGGCGGCCGGAGCTACCAGATTGAGGTGCTGCCCAGCTCCGGCCTGCGGCTCAATCGGCCGGTGGTGAGCGCCGACGGCCAGAACCTGATCCTGACCTTCCCGGCGGTGCCCCAGGCCGCGTTGCAGACCCTGCGGCCCAATCTCAACCAGCCGGGCGCGGTCCCCCAGGCCATCGATGCGCCGCCGCTTCAGCCCCGGGCGGTGGCGCCACCGCTGGGTGACATGGCGGTGGGCACCATGGTGCTGCGCAACACCAGCTACGTCGATGTGCGTGGTCCGCGGGTGACGATGACCTTGCGCAACGCCCCGGCCCGCGATGCGCTGATGGCGTTGGCCCAGTTGGGTGGCTATGGGTTTGTGTTTGTCGGCGATCAGGGCACCACGTCCAGCACCGGTGCAGCCGTGGCTGGCGCTGCGCTGACCCCGGCTGCAACAGCGGCGCAGGCGGCCAGCCCGGCGCTGGGGCGAACGGTCACCGTGGCGTTTGCCAAAGAACCCTTTGCCAGGGCGTTCAATGCCGTGCTGCTGGCATCAGGGCTGAGTGCCAAGTTGGAAGGCAATCTGCTGATCGTCGGTCAGTCCGTGGCCTCCAAAGGCTTCGGCGCGCGACTGTCCAAGGTCTATCGGCTCAACCAGGTCGGCCCGAATGCGGCCGCTGATTATCTGGCCAACCTGGGGGCGTCGGTCACCAAGACCAACACCATTGCCACGGCGGTCACCCAGGGGGTCAGCCAGAACGCGGCGGTTTCGGGCGGGGCCAATGCTTCGACGACCCAGTCGGTCAGTCAGACCGTCGTCGAAAGTTACGGGGCCAGCAGCGGTCCGTTGCTGGGATTGGCCGCGACCACGGACAACCGTCTGCGCACCATCACCTTGGTGGGTGATGCATCGGTGGTAATGGTTGCTGAGCAGTACCTCAGACAGCTGGATCTGCGCCAGCGTCAGGTAGCCCTGTCGGTTCGCATTCTGGACGTTTCGCTGGACAATGATTCCAGCCTGGCGAACAGCTTTGCCTTCCGGTCTGGCAACTCGTTCATCCTGAGTCAGAGCGGTGCGTTGACAGCCGTGTTTGGGGCGGTGGCGCCGCCGGCAGCGGGTGCCAATCAAAATGCGGCTGCCAATCCTGGCTTGACCTACCCCAACAACCAACTGGTTGATCAGATCACGGCGTTGGTCACCTCCTCCAATTCCAAAGTTCTGGCCAGCCCGACCCTGATTCTCAGCGAAAACCCCGAGCCCATACCCAGTGGTGCGTCGATTGGCTCCAGTGGAGGCGGTTCCGGTTCCAGTTCCAGCACCGGAGGTACGACCACGACGGGTGGCGGCTCGAGCGGTGGCAGCATCGGCCGGCCCTTTGCCAATGAGGCTTTTGTCACCGTCGGTGAGCAGGTGATCACCAGCTATCAGACCGTAACCAGTACCAGTGCGCCGCCGGTGTGTACCCCGGTGTTCTCCAATGCGGGCCTGACCTTTGGGGCGCGCATCAGCAATATCGATGACAATGGATTTGTCACCTTTGCGCTGTCTCCAGAAATTTCTGCGGCTGTTGGTGTGCCTCAGGCCGTCAGTTCCTGTGGAACGATCCGAATCATCAATCGGCGTCGGCTTGATACCGGGAACCTGCGGGTTCGTGACGGTCAGACTCTGATTCTGACCGGTGTGATCAGTGACGAGACCATCTCCACGGTGAGGAAGTGGCCAGTGCTCGGAGATATTCCTTTGATTGGACAGTTTTTCCGGGGCTCCAGCAATATCCGCGCCAATAACGAACTCGTCATCATGGTGACGCCGAAAATCATTAACGATGAGGCGGGTGGCGTCTACGGCTACGGCTTCACGCCTTCCAGCAACGATGGACGGCAATTTATGGGGCGGACCTCCAATTGAGTCCAGGCGACGGCGCCTCGAAAGCCATGGCTGAGCACGGCACAGGCACCAGCGTCGGCAGCGAGCTCGAGCTCGCCCGCAGGGAGCTGGCGGCCCTCGAAGGGGCGCTCGAAGAGCTTCCGCAGATCTTGGAAGACAAGTTCCGGCAACGGCTGCTGGCATTGCGCCAGATCAACCACCAACTGCAGCTCGAGCAGGCGAGCCTTAAAACGCAGCTGATGGCCTCACCTCGCCCCATGGGTCCGCCATGGCGGCCGGTGCTGTTGGTCGCCCTGGCCTGCACGGCTCTGGCTGGGCTGGGCTGGGGTGCCGCCAGGCAGCTGGGCTATCGCACGGGGTATCGCACGGGGGCGATCCGTCAGCCGCCGCTCAACAGCGAACGGCTCCCGCCGGCGGCAGCGCCGCTGTCAAACAGCGTTTTGCAGGTGCAGGCCCAGGGCAGCAGTTGGGTCGAGGTGCAGGATCTGCGCAGCCATGCGGTGCTGTTCATCGGCGTGCTCGAGGCCGGGCAGAGCCGCACGATCCGCCTGCGACAGGGGTTGCGGTTGCGATCGGGCCGGCCCGATCTGCTGACCATCCGGATCGATGACGGTTCACCCCAGCCGTTTGGCCTGAGCCACGGTCAGGACTGGCGCACCGTGATGCCCCCGGCGTTCAGAACGGCAGGGGGATGAACGCCTTGGCGGCGATCGGGGCCAGCACCTTGAAGGCCGCCACGGCACCGCTGACCGCCTCCATGCCTTTGCCATTGCCTCCGCGGCCACCGGGTGCGGGCTGACGCAGCCGCTCGCTGCTGCGTCTGAGCTCGGCAGCGGTGTCCAGTTCGCCCGCCTGTTCGTAGAGGCTGGCGGCATAGCCGAAGTCGCTGGCCGCCAGGGCGAGCTGGCCCTGCTCGCCGCGGCAGATCGCCCGCGCCAGCCAGCTGACCGCCGCCAGCGGTTGCTTGCGGATCGCCTCGCTGAAGAACTGTTCGGCCGCGGGGTACCGGCCCTCGCGGGCCGCCTGCACGCCGGCGTTGTGCAGCTCGGCATGGCCGAGGCTGGCAGCCCGGTCGATGCCGATCGCCTGGTCCCAGTGGGTGCGGGCCAGGGCCCCGGCATCCAGCAGGGCACCGCTCAGGTCGGCCTGGCGCAGATCGGCCCCATCCATCAGGGCGCCGTGCAGGTTGGCGCCGCGCAGGGAGGCTCCCTGCAGGCTGGTGAAGCGCAGATCGGCTGCTTGCAGATTGGCCCCGTCGAGTCGAGCCCGGCTCAGGTTGGCCCGTTGCAGCTGGGCCTGGCGCAGGTCGGCGTCGCGCAGATCGGCATGCACCAGATCGGCATCCTGCAGCCGGCAGCCCGGGCAGCGCCGCTGCTCGAGCAGGCGCATCAGTGGCGTGGTGTCGGCGCTGGCGGGGCCGACCAGTGAGGGGGCCATCAGCAGGCCCAGGACGCTCAGCAGGGTCAACAGCCTGCAGGGCATGGCATCCATGGCCGCGCTCCAGCAACCTGCCGTTTATAGCGGCAGCCTGGGCGACTGGCCCGTGCGGTTGTTGCAGCGCCTCCGATCCTTCTTGCGCCTGATGGGATGGCTCCTGCCAGCTGGGATGTCACCTGCCAGCTGGAATCTCACCTGGCTGATGACCTTGCACCTGCCTTGCAGCTGATTACATGTCATCAGTTGCAAGGCACCAAGGCACTGATTCGCTGTTGCGCGCTCCGGAGGGTGCTCGCTTCGGATGCCCAACGCCTCTGAGGCTGCACTCACGTCACTGTCTTGCTTGCGGGACGCCGCCTGGGTGTTCCCTGGCCTCGGGAGCTAACGATTAACGTCTTTCAGATCAGGTTGGCCGACCATGCGAACCGGCATCGCGGCTCGCCACGGGGGCAATCTTGCGGCAACTGCGGCAGCCCTGGGGGTTCATCCTGGGCAGCTGCTCGATGCCAGTGCTTCGCTGGCGCCGTTGCACCCGCGTGTGGGGTGGGCTGCAGCGCGAGCGGGGGTGACCCTGTCTGGCCTCCGCGCCTATCCCGACCGCGACCAGGGGGCGCTGCGCACAGCGATGGCCCGCCTGCATGGGCTGGATTCGGATTGGGTGCTGC
>JBJOHB010000121.1:0-6943 GCA_046047915.1 Cyanobacteriota bacterium | reverse complement strand
GCCGCCGACCCTGGTGCCAGATGCCTTTGTCGATTTTGTGGCGGCGCCGCCGCCGGGGCAACGCCACGACCCGGTCCCGCGCCGCGGACGGGTGCAGGTGCTTCGCGACCTCGATGCGGCGCTGCAGGGGGCCGATGCGGTCATGACCCTGCGCCTGCAGCAGGAGCGCATGCAGCAGAACCTGCTCAGCAGCCTCGATGGCTATCACCAGCGCTATGGGCTGAGCCACGCGCGACTGCAGCGCAGCGGCGTACCCGTGCTGCATCCCGGTCCCGTCAACCGCGGCGTCGAGATGACCGGCGCCCTGCTGGACGACCCTGCCGTGGCACTGGTGGATGAGCAGGTTCGCAACGGCATACCCGTGCGCATGGCCCTGCTGTATCTGCTGGCCGCCGGTGCTCAGAGCAGCTTGAACCCTTCGAGCAGCAGGCCATAAAGCAACCCGATGCGGGCCATGTCCAGCAGTCCCAGCAGCACCCGCTGATCGCGCTGGCGCAGGAGTGGTCGGCGCAGCCGCGCCGCCAGCTCGATCACCAGCACACAGACCAGGGCTCCCACCGGATCGAGCAGGGCGATGGTGCCGCTGACCGAACCCACCATCCCGCCGATGGAAAAGCTGATCAGCAGCACGATCAGTTGCAGCGACCAACGGCGCCACGGATTGATGGCCCAGGCGCTCAGGCGCTCGCCCGAGTTGATGATCAGCCGCTGAAAGCGGGTCTGCTGCACATCAAGCGTCAAGAGGGTGCAGGTCTGACATCACGGCGATCCCCATCACCCAGCCCGAACCTGCACCCCATGTCTACACCATCTGTGGCGCTGCTGCCGCGGTTTGCCGCTACTGATAGGGGATGCCAATGAAAAAGCCCGGAGCCGCTGGGGCCCGGGCCGGGTGATGGGGACTGCGTTACCTAAGCGCCTGAAGCCTCGGATCGCAAGGGGTGTCAGCCGTCGCTGTCCTTTTTGCGTGACGATTTGCCCTCGAGCAGCTCCAGCAGTGCTTCCATCTGGGCCATCACACCCCGAACCTCGCCGGCCTCGGGGAGCAGACCGTCTTCCATGACCCCCTGGTGCATCTCCCTCAGCTCCTGGCGGATGTAGCGCAGGTGACTGACCACCTGCTCGCGCTTCGACTGCGACATGGAGGACGACTTAGGACTTTCTACCTACTTATTTACAGGATCGCCTGGCAGCAGCCATCACGTCTGGCCAAATTGGGCCTTGGCCTGCTCATAGAAGCTTTCGCTCACCTCGGCCAGGCCGGCATCGCTGGCCATCGACTCGATGCGACGCCGCACCACCGGCCTAACAAAAAAGGGCACCTCCTTGAGGCGTGTTTCCGCTTCGGCTGACCAGTTCATTGGATTCCTGGCTGGTGGCTCGTGCTGTCGGGACATGGAGAATAGGGGACTCGAACCCCTGACCTCTGCGGTGCGATCGCAGCGCTCTACCAGCTGAGCTAATTCCCCGATCGCGCCATTATTTCAAAGCAGCCCGCCCTTGTGGAACTCCCTTCGGGTTGCCTGACATCCGAGCCGCCATGACGACCAAGATCAACCCCGAACGCCTGGCCGCCTTTGACGAGGCTGCCGCCGCCGAGCTGGCCCGCCGGCTCGAGGAGGAGGATTACCCGTCGCCGTTCGACAGCCTGGCCGACTGGCACCTGATGCGGGCCCTGGCGATCCATCGTCCCGATTTGGCACGGCCTTACGTGCATCTGGTGGATCAGGAACCTTTTGATGAGGACTGAGGTGCCGGACCCGCTGGCGGGCCGCCGCGTTCTGGTGGCGATCAGCGGCAGCATCGCCGCGGTCAAGCTGCCCCTGGTGGTCAGTGCCCTGGCCCAGCGGGGTGCCCAGGTGCGCTGCGTGCTTACCCCCAGTGCCGAACGGCTGGTGAGCCCGGTGGCGCTGGCCTCGTTGAGCCGCCACCGTTGCTACCTGGAGTCCGATCAGTGGTGCGCGTCTGCCGAGCGCCCTCTCCATGTCGAACTGGCCGAATGGGCCGAGCTGGTGTTGCTGGCGCCCCTCAGTGCCACCAGCCTGGGCCGTTGGGTGCAGGGCCTGGCAGACACCCTGCTGGCCAGCACCCTGCTGGCCACCGAGGCGCCGGTGCTGGCCGCCGCCGCCATGAACACCTCGATGTGGCAGGCCGCCCCGGTCCAGCGCAACTGGCAGCAGCTTCAAAGCTTTGAGCGGGTGTTGCCGCTGGGCCCGGCTGCGGGTCTGCTGGCCTGCGATCGCCACGGCGATGGCCGCATGGCCGAACCGGCGTTGTTGTTGCTGGCCCTTGAGTCCCTGGCCCTGTGGGGTTGGCGGCGCGACTTGCAGGGCCGCCGCCTGCTGGTCACAGCCGGCCCGACCCGCGAGCCCCTGGATCCCGCCCGCTGCATCACCAACGGCAGCACCGGTCTGATGGGGGTGATGCTGGCGCAGGCGGCTCGGCTGCGGGGCGCCCAGGTCGAGCTGGTGCATGGGCCGCTGGCGGTGGATCCGGCCTGGCTCACGGGGCTGCATTGCCACCCCACCCCGACCGCTGCGGCCATGCAACAAGCCCTGGCCGCGCTGCAGCCCCAGGTTGATGCGATCGCCATGGCCGCCGCTGTGGCCGATCATCGCCGCGTCAGCCCTGCCGAGCACAAGGCCAGCAAGGCCGAGCTGGCAGTTGCCCTGGGCGAGGGCTGGGAGCCGGTTCCTGATCTGCTGGCTGCGTTGGTTTCGCGCCGCCAGCGGCCGCAGCCGATCCTGGGTTTTGCGGCCCAGAGCGGCGATGTGCTGGCCCAGGCCCGCGCCAAACATGCCCGCAAAGGGTGCGAGCTGTTGTTTGCCAATCCGATCGACCGGCCCGGCAGCGGCTTTGGTTCAGCCACCAACCAGGGGTGGCTGCTGGGCCCGGGGACGGCCACCACGGCGGTCGACCCTGCCCCCAAGCTGGCCATTGCCCATCAGCTGCTGAGCGCCCTGGGGGCGCTGCTGGACGGGCCCTTTAGGCCGCCAGTGGATGGTCATCCTCAGGCCGGTCCCGCTGCAGCAAGTCCATGAAGGTGCGCAGCTGCAGCCGCGGGATGTAGGGCCAGCCCCCGCTCTGTTCCATGGCCCGCAGCAGATTGAACAGCTCGCCACGGTCAGCCGGCAGGCTGCTGCGAAAGGCGCCGTCCTGCAGATTGCGGTGCAACTGCTCGAGCTGACGCAACAACGCCAGCAGGGCCTGGGGTTGGCCCTCCAGCTCGCCAGCCAGTTGGCGCAGGTCGGCCAGCACCGACTCGAGTCGCTGCTGCTGGTCCGGGGTGAGGCTGGTCTGGGCCGTGGCTCGGTCGCCCATCGGGGTGGTGGCCATGGGGGTCATATCGATGGTTCTGCGTTCGGGTCGCCGTGCTCCCATACAGGTTGTTGAGAGCCGCGACATCGTAAGGGGATTCGGCATTTTGCACCGGTAGGATCCGCGCCAGACCGGTTTCTCCCCATGCGTTTCCGTCCGTTGCTGGCCCTGGCGCTGGCGTTGTGCCTGACCCTGGTGACCGCCTGCAGCGGTGGTGCCAAGGCTGTGGATCGCTCCAGCCTCACCTATGACGACATCCACAACACCGGTCTGGCCAACGATTGCCCGACCCTGCCGGAATCGGCCCGCGGTTCCATCGCCCTGAGCGCTGGTGGCAAGTACCAGCTGCGCGAGATGTGCTTGCATCCGGCCGAGGTGTATGTCAAGGGTGAACCCGCCAACAAGCGTCAGGAAGCCCAGTTCGTCCCCGGCAAGATCCTGACCCGCTACACCACCAGCCTCGACCAGGTTTACGGCGACCTGGATGTCAACGGTGACAACCTCAGCTTCAAGGAGGCCGGCGGTCTCGACTTCCAGCTGATCACCGTGTTGCTGCCCGGCGGCGAAGAAGTGCCCTTCGTGTTTTCGAGCAAGGAGCTCGATGCCACCGCCAACGGTGCCGCCATCACCACCAGCACCGACTTCAGCGGCAGCTACCGGGTGCCCAGCTACCGCACCTCCAACTTCCTCGATCCCAAGGCCCGTGGTCTGACCACCGGCTATAGCAGCGCTGTGGGGCTGGTCCCTGCCGGTGACGACTACACCTCTGAGACCGTCAAGCGCTATGTCGATGGCACCGGCACCATGAGCCTGTCGATCACCAAGGTTGATGGCAACACCGGGGAGTTTGCCGGCGTGTTCACCGCTGTGCAGCCTTCGGACACCGACATGGGCACCAAGCAGGCCCTCGACGTCAAGATCACCGGCGAGGTCTACGGCCGGCTCGAGCAGGGCTGAGCTTCGCTCGGGTCCCCGACGCTGCCATCGGCCATCGAGAGGGGGGCTTCGCCCCCCTTTTTTTGTCCGTGCATCCCCTCTGGGAGAATCCCCTCCACTCCGTTGCCCGTTCGTCGATGAGCGCTTCTGCGACCAGCCCTGCAGGCCTGATGACCCCCCATGGCGGCAGCCTGGTGGACCTGATGGTTCCAGCCGAGCAGCGCGACGCCGTCAAGGCGGGCATCGATCGGGTCGTGGTGTGCAGCGACCGCAATGCCTGCGATGTGGAGCTGCTGGTGGTGGGGGGCTTTTCCCCCCTGCGCGGCTTCATGCATCAACAGGACTACGACGCTGTGGTGACCGGCTATCGCACCACCAGCGGCCTGCTGTTCGGGTTGCCGATCGTCTTTGACACCGACGACGCCACCATTCAGGTCGGCGAGCGTCTGCTGCTCACCTACCAGGGGCAGGAGCTGGCGGTGCTGACGGTCGAGAGCCGCTGGGAGCCCGACAAGGTCATTGAGGCCAAGGGCTGCTACGGCACCACCTCGCTCGAGCATCCAGCCGTGCGCATGATCGCCAGCGAGCGCGGGCGCTTTTACCTGGGGGGGCGGGTCCAGGGCCTGGCGCTGCCCCATCGGGTCTTCCCCTGCAAGACACCGGCCGAGGTGCGCGCCACCCTGCCTGTGGGCGAGGACGTGGTCGCCTTCCAGTGCCGCAATCCCATCCACCGCGCCCATTACGAGCTGTTCACCCGCGCGCTCGAGGCCACCAATGTCAGCCAGGGCGGTGTGGTGCTCGTGCACCCCACCTGTGGTCCCACCCAGGACGATGACATCGCCGGTGAAGTGCGCTTCCAGACCTATGAGCGTCTGGCCGCCGAGGTGAACAACCCGCGCATCCGCTGGGCCTATCTGCCGTATTCGATGCACATGGCCGGCCCCCGCGAGGCCCTGCAGCACATGATCATTCGCAAAAACTACGGCTGCAGCCACTTCATCATCGGCCGCGACATGGCGGGCTGCAAGAGCTCGCTCACGGGCGATGATTTCTACGGCCCCTACGAGGCCCAGGACTTTGCCCGTGATCGGGCGGCCGAGCTGGGGATGGAGACCGTGCCCTCGCTCAATCTGGTGTACACCGAAGAAGAGGGGTATGTGACCGCAGACCACGCCGAGGCCCGCGGCCTGCACGTGCGCAAGCTCAGCGGCACCCAGTTCCGCCAGATGCTGCGCGCCGGCGAGGAGATTCCCGAGTGGTTCGCCTTCCGTAGTGTGGTCGACGTGCTGCGGGCCGCTGGATGAGCGCGCCGGTTAACATTCCTTCACTTCCCTCTGCCCCCTCCCTGCCGTGAACAAGCGCTGGCGCAATGCGGGCCTGTACGTGCTGCTGGTGATCGTGATGATCGCCGTGGGCACGGCCTTTTTGGACAGGCCTGACCCGGCCAATGCCCCCCGCACCCTGCGCTACAGCGACTTTGTCGAGGCTGTCCAAGCCAACGAGGTGTCCCGGGTGCTGATCGCTCCCGATCGCGGCACGGCTCAGGTGGTCGAGAACGATGGCCGTCGCGCCGTTGTCAATCTGGCCCCTGACAAGGACCTGCTCAAGCTGCTCACCGATCACAACGTCGACATCGCCGTGCAGCCCAGCCGCGAACCGGCTGCCTGGCAGAGCGCCATCGGCAGCCTGATTTTCCCGCTGCTGCTGCTGGGTGGCCTCTTCTTTTTGCTGCGCCGCGCTCAGAGCGGGGGTGGCAACCCGGCGATGAGCTTTGGTAAGAGCAAGGCTCGCGTGCAGATGGAGCCCCAAACCCAGGTCACCTTCGGTGATGTGGCTGGCATCGAGGGCGCCAAGCTCGAACTGACCGAGGTCGTCGACTTCCTCAAGAACCCCGATCGCTTCACCGCCGTCGGCGCCAAGATCCCCAAGGGTGTCTTGCTCGTAGGCCCTCCGGGCACGGGCAAAACCCTGTTGGCCAAGGCCGTCGCTGGTGAAGCCGGCGTGCCGTTCTTCTCGATCTCGGGCTCCGAGTTCGTGGAAATGTTCGTCGGCGTCGGCGCCAGCCGGGTGCGCGATCTGTTCGAGCAGGCCAAGAAAAATGCGCCCTGCATTGTCTTCATTGATGAAATCGATGCCGTGGGTCGTCAGCGCGGTGCCGGCCTTGGCGGTGGCAACGACGAGCGGGAGCAGACCCTCAACCAGTTGCTCACCGAAATGGACGGCTTTGAGGGCAACACCGGCATCATCATCGTCGCCGCTACCAACCGTCCCGATGTGCTCGATCAGGCCCTGATGCGGCCAGGTCGTTTTGATCGCCAGGTCGTTGTGGATCGCCCCGATTACAGCGGTCGTCTGCAGATTCTTGGTGTGCACGCCCGCGGCAAGACCCTGGCCAAGGATGTCGATCTGGACAAGGTGGCCCGTCGCACCCCGGGCTTCACCGGTGCCGATCTGGCCAACCTGCTCAACGAAGCGGCGATTCTTGCCGCCCGCAATCAGTTGACCGAAATCTCGATGGATGAGGTCAACGACGCGATCGAGCGTGTCATGGCCGGTCCCGAAAAGAAGGATCGGGTCATGAGCGAGAAGCGCAAACGCCTCGTTGCCTACCACGAGGCAGGCCATGCCTTGGTCGGTGCCCTGATGCCCGACTACGACCCGGTGCAGAAGATTTCGATCATTCCTCGCG
>JBJOHB010000120.1:0-6869 GCA_046047915.1 Cyanobacteriota bacterium | reverse complement strand
TCCATCAGCTGGGTGGTGGGCAGGGACACATGCAACAGGTGTCCTGTCCAGGAGAGGGAACCCAGTCCGAGCAGGCCGGCCAGATGGTGGTTGAGCATCGACTCAACGTTCTGGAACCACTCGAGCTTGGGAGCTGCCTTGTGGTAATGGAAGACGCCGGCATTGAGCATCAGGCCGGCCATCACCAAAGCGCCGATGGCCGTGGCCAGCAGCTGGGTCTCATTGGTGTAACCCCAGGCCCGCCACAGGTGGAACAGACCTGAAGTGATCTGGATGCCGTGGAAGCCGGCACCGACATCACCATTGAGGATTTCCTGGCCGAAGATCGGCCAGACCACCTGCGCACTGGGTTTGACGTGCAGGGGGTCGGCCAGCCATCCGGTGTAGTTGGAGAAGCGGGCGCCGTGGAAGAAGGCGCCGCTCAACCAGATGAAGATGACGGCCAGGTGCCCGAAGTGGGCCGAAAAGATCTTGCGAGAAACCTCTTCGAGGTCACTCGTGTGGCTGTCGAAGTCGTGAGCGTTGGCGTGGAGGTTCCAAATCCAGGTGGTGGTTTTGGGACCTTTGGCAAGGGTGCGGTCGAAATGCCCGGGCTTTTCGAAAAGCTCGAACGTGGCCGGAACGGGGTTCCGGTCGACCATGGCCTTCGCCGTTTTCCCACGCTCTGGTGGGCTGATGGTCATCGAGTCGTTCCTCGAGGGACGGAGTCGAGGTGGGGGGTCCACCCCTGCGGGAGCCGGATCGCCGAAACGACCCAAATCACCCTGGGCCCCATGGACAGCGAATGGCCGAAGCCGCCCGTCGCCCATGGGCGCCAGCCGGAAACGATCCGCGAAATCGCGAAACCGCTGATCCCGACTGGAGCTTGGGGCCCCAGATAGGGGACCGCTGGCGGAACTATAGGGGCGTTGATCAAGGCGATCGGGAGGTCAGTTACAAAGGTTCAATCCCCGAGCTTCCCAGACGGCGACAGGGCTTTACGACCGAGAAAAGATGAATGAAATAGCCGCACTTGATTCAGTTTTCCAAGCAAATGCCTCGCAAATTGCGCACTAAAAATAGTCAACCCGGGCCGGATTGAACGCCGTTGCGGACCAAAAGCGCGCTGACCCCGCACAATGAACCCAAGCCCAATGATTCGAGCAGCGGCGTGATGTTCGGCAGCAGCCCGCCCCCGGAAAACCGCCCGCCCCTGCCCGCAGGGCAGGGGCGTCGGTCGCGGCTGGCCTTGCTTGTGACCCCGGTGCTGTGCCTGCTGCTGTGGCTGGGCTTGCCGGCCGCAGCCGCAGCTGCCTGGCCCCTGCCGTCATGGAGCAACCGTGGCGGAACAGCCGCCGCACCCCCGGCTCCCCTGACCGCGACGGCGCCCAGCGGGCGCCTGCAGGAGGTGCCCCCGCCCCAGGCGGTGCAGCAGCTGCAGCAGGCCCTGGCGGGGCACCAACCCGGCGTGACCATCACGGCCCCCCGGGACGGAGCCCTGCTGGAGGCCGGGCCATGGGAGCTGAAGGTCAGCGTTCAGGACTGGCCCCTGGTCCAGGCAGGCACCCTGGGGCTGGGCCCCCATCTGGTGGTGCAGATCGATGACCAACCACCGCGGCGGCTCACGGCTGCCGACGCACCCCGCCACGACGGGGAGGTGGTGCTGCAGGTGCCGCCTCTGTCGCCAGGAAGCCACCGGATCACCGCCTACGCCGCCCGCCCCTGGGGTGAAGCGGTCAAAAGCCCGGGGGCGTTGCAGCAGATCAGGGTGCACCGGCTGGTGGCCAACCCCCAGGCCCTGCCGGCGCCTGGCAGCGTGCAACTGCTGCCGGTCAGCCCAGCAGAGCTGAGCCAGGGAGAGCCCGTTCTGCTCGATTGGATCCTGCTCGATGCACCCCTGCAGAACCTGCGACCCGGCGATGGCAGCTGGAGGCTGCGGGTGAGCGTCAATGGCGACAGCTTCCTGGTCGACCAGAACGTGCCCTTGTGGCTCAAGGGCTGGCGCCCGGGTGACAACAGCCTGTTGCTCGAACTGGTCGATGGCCGGGGAGAGCCCCTCAACCCTCCGTTCAACAGCCTGGTGCGCGCGGTGACGCTCTCCAGACCAGGCACCGGCCCCGTGGTGGCACCGCGCTGGCTGCAGGGCCCGCTGAGCGACCAGGAGCTGGCCCAGCTGCTCGGCCAGCAGCTGCCACCGGAGCCAGAGCCTGACACCGAACCCGATCGCGAACAAACGGCTGAACCGGTGTCAGAGAAGAACCCTGAGCCGGCGTCCGACGCCGAAGAGGTTCCCCAACCCGAGCCTGACCAGGACCAGGAGCAGGAGCCGGCAGACCAGACGAGCAAGCCCCAGGCACACCGGGATCTGGCGCCCGACCAACCGGAGCAACAACCAGAAGAGGAACAGACACCAGAACAGGAACAACCCGTCGAGCCCGAGCCGACCGCGATGGCGGCACAACCGCTCCCGCTCCCAGCTCCCACCTCGGAGCGGGTCAGCACCAGCACAACGCTCGAAGGCAGTGCCCGGGAGCTGGTCAACCCGGACGGATCCCTCATCCAGCCACGGCCCGATGGGCCACTGGCCGGGTTGCGTCAACGGTTCACACCATGAACGAGACCAAGCTGATCTGGGGCCTGGGGTTCAACCAGGCGGCCCTGGGTCTGCTGCAACGCCTGCAGCAGACCGGTCTGGTCGACGCCGTTGTGACGGTCGACGCCACACCCGGCCCCGCCGAGGTGTTGCGCCAGCAATGGAGCCAGGCCAGGGGTTTTGTCGTCATCGGGGCTTGCGGCCTGGTGACGCGACTGATCGCCCCGCTGCTGCAGGACAAGCGGCAAGACCCGGCCGTGGTCGTTCTCGACCCCGAAGCCCGCTTTGCCGTGCCCCTGCTGGGGGGCCATAGCGCCGGCGCCGACAGCCTCAGTCATCAGCTGGCGGCGGCGTTGGGTGGCTCGGCGGTGCTCACCGGGCACAGCAGCGGTCGGGGGCTGCTGGCGCTCGACAGCTTTGGCCATGCCTGGGGATGGCGGCGCGGCTCTGGCGACTGGAGCGACCTGATGCAGCGGGCAGCCCGGCAGCAGCCGCTGCAGCTGCGCCAGGACGCGGGGCTGACACTGTGGCAGCAGTGCGCCGCGGCCGAGAGCCTGCCGCGGCAACCCGGCGCGACAGTCAACGCAGACAACCCCGATCTGGTCATCGGTGAACGGCTCGGACCGGGCTGCCGTTGGCACCCACCCCGGCTGTGGCTGGGCCTGGGCTGCGAACGGAACACCAGCCTGGGCCTGCTCGAACGCTTGCTGGAGCAGACCCTGCGCGACCACGGGCTGGCCGAAGCCGCCGTGGCCGGACTGGCCAGCATCGATCGCAAGGGCGACGAGCCGGCCCTGCTGCAACTGGCCGCCGAACGCGGCTGGCCCCTGAGGCTGTTCAGCGCTGCCGAGCTGGCCGCCGTGACCGTGCCCAACCCCTCGCCACTGGTGGCCCAGGAGATGGGCACGGCCAGTGTGGCCGAAGCCTCTGCCCTGCTGGCCGCGGGCTCAGCAGGGACGTTGACCGTGGCCAAGACCGTGCTGCATGCGGGCGAGGGGCTGGGGACCAGCGTTAACGACGAGCGGGGTGCCGCCACCCTGGCGATGGCCACGGCCGCCCACCAGTGGGCGCCCCACCGGGGCGAACTGCACCTGGTGGGCAGCGGCCCCGGCAGCCTGGCCCTGTTGACCGCCGAGGCCCGCGCGGTGCTGAGCCGCTGCCCAGTCTGGGTGGGCTATGGCCTGTATCTCGATCTGCTTGAACCCCTGCGCCGTCCTGACCAGGTTCGCTTGGATGGCCAGCTGACCCGCGAGCGTGAGCGCTGCGCCCAGGCCCTGGAGCTGGCCTGCCAGGGGGTGAGCGTGGCCCTGATCTCTTCGGGGGACAGCGGCATCTACGGCATGGCGGGCCTGGCCCTGGAGCTGTGGCTCACCCTGGCCGAGGACGCGCGGCCCCGCTTTGCGGTCCACCCGGGGATTTCAGCACTGCAACTGGCAGCAGCCCGCTGCGGCGCACCGCTCATGCACGATTTCTGCACCATCAGCCTCAGCGACCGGCTGACCCCCTGGGAGGTGATCGAGCGCCGGCTGATCGCCGCCGCCCAGGGGGATTTTGTCGTCGCCCTCTACAACCCGCGCTCGCTGGGACGCGACTGGCAGCTGGCACGCGCGGTGGAGCTGTTGGGACAGGGGCGTCCGGGATCCACACCGGTGGCCCTGGCCCGCCAGCTGGGTCGCGTTGACGAAGCCATCAGCCTGCACACCCTGGCGTCGCTGCCGATCGAGCAGGTGGACATGCTGACCCTGGTGCTGGTGGGCAACAGCAGCACCAGGGTCGCTTCAGGTCAGATGGTGACCCCCAGGGGCTACCCGGGAGCCGAGCTCAGCTGAAAGTCGGGATGACAGGATTCGAACCTGCGGCCCCTTCGTCCCGAACGAAGTGCGCTACCAAGCTGCGCTACATCCCGATGCCAGCGACTGTAGAAGATCGCCCATGGTGACCAGCAAACCACCGACCAGCAAACCGGACTGGCTGCGGGTCAAAGCCCCCCAGCGCGAGCGCATCGGCGCGGTGGCCGATCTGCTGCAGGATCTGCAGCTCAACACGGTCTGTCAGGAGGCCAGCTGCCCCAACATCGGCGAGTGCTTTGCCGGCGGCACCGCCACCTTCTTGATCATGGGGCCGGGCTGCACCCGGGCCTGTCCCTACTGCGACATCGACTTCGACAAGAGCATTCGACCGCTCGATCCCACCGAGCCCGAGCGCCTGGGCGAGGCGGTGGCGCGCCTGGGCCTCAGCCATGTGGTGATCACCGCGGTCAACCGCGATGACCTCAGCGATGGCGGTGGCAGCCAGTTCGTGGCCTGCATCGAACAGGTGCGCGCCCGCAGCCCGCTGACCACGATTGAGCTGCTGATCCCAGACTTTTGCGGCGACTGGGACGCCCTGGCGGCGGTGATGGCCGCCGCCCCCGACGTGCTCAATCACAACATTGAGACGGTGCCGCGGCTCTACAAACGGGCCCGCCCCCAGGCGATCTATCAGCGCAGCCTCGAGCTGCTGCAGCGGGTGCACGACGGCTGGCCGCGCTGCTACACCAAATCAGGACTGATGGTGGGCCTGGGCGAAACCGACGCCGAAGTCGGCGAGGTGCTGGCCGATCTGCGGCGCCACCACGTCGACATCGTCACCATCGGCCAGTACCTGTCGCCGGGGCCCAAGCACCTGCCGGTCGACCGCTTCGTGACGCCCGAGCAGTTCGCAGCCTTCCGCGTCAAGGGCGAAGACGAGCTGGGCTTTTTGCAGGTGGTCAGCAGCCCTCTGACCCGCAGCAGCTACCACGCCGGCGAGGTGCAGCGGCTGATGCGGGAGCACCCGCGTTAAAGGGCCAGATCCCCGGCTGCGGCGATCCATTCGTGCAGCTGCCAGTCAACCCAACCCCCAGCGATCAGCGGGTCCTGCGCGATCAGCGCCAGGGCCTCGGCGTAGCTGCCGGCCTGCAGCACCAGCAGGCCGCCACCGCCGGGCTTGCGCTGGCCATCGACCAGAAAGCCGCTGGCCATGGTCACAGCTGCGCCCCGCTGGGCCGTCACCCAATCGCGGTGGGCCTGCAGGTGAAAGGCGCGCTCGGGTCCCGGCAGGGACCGAAACCCCGCGGTGAAGGTTTCGGTCTTGATGAACCAGGCCAAGGCCGCCGACCTCAGACCGTGACGGCGGCCTTGTCAACCAGGCCCATGGCGGCCTTCTCGCTGGGGGGAACGAGCACCTTGAAGCGGGCCTTGGCGCTGGGCCAGTCGGCCAGAAGCTGGGCCGCCTTGGCACTGCCGGTGGCCTGCAGGTGGGCCTCGAGCAGCGGCTTGAGCACGGCTTCCTGCTCGGGGGTGGTGAGCTCCGTGATCGCCACGATCTCGGGGTTGACCCGCTCGGCCAGACCGCCGTTGTCATCGAGGATGAAGGCCACGCCGCCGGTCATGCCGGCGCCGACATTGCGACCGGTGCTCCCCAGCACGACCACAACGCCACCGGTCATGTATTCGCAGCAGTGGTCGCCTGCCCCCTCGACCACGGTGTGGCAACCGCTGTTGCGCACGGCGAACCGCTCGCCGGCGCGGCCCAGGGCCAACAGTTCACCACCGGTGGCCCCGTAGAGGCAGGTGTTGCCCAGGATGACCTGATTGCCAGGGTCCTGCACCGACGCGGGCGGCACCACGGTGATGCGGCCACTGTTGATGCCCTTGCCGACGTAATCGTTGGCCTCACCCACCAGGCGCACGTTCATCCCGTGCAGCACGAACGCGCCAAAGCTCTGGCCGGCAGCCCCTTGGAAGGTCAGATCCAGCTGACCGCCAAAGCCGCGGTTACCGTGGCGGGCGGCGATCTCCCCGGCGATGCGGGCGCAGACGCTGCGGTCAGTGTTGATGATCTCGAGCGTGCGGGCCACGCGGCCATGGCCCTCGATGGCGGCCATCACCTGGGGATCGGCCAACAACTGGTCTTCGAGGATCGGCCCGTTGCCATGGGCCTCGGCGTCGTGCTGCAGCCAGCGGCGGTCGCTCGCTGCGGCAATGGGCTCCAGCAGGCAGCTCAGATCGAGGGCTTTGGTCTTGGCCAGGGCCACCTGGCGCGGCTGCAGCAGCTCGCTGCGGCCGATCAGGTCCTCGAGCCGGGCCACCCCCAGCACGCTCAGCAGCTGGCGCACCTCTTCGGCCACATAGAGGAAGAAGTTGACGACGTGCTCAGGCGTTCCCGGGAAGCGCTTGCGCAGGGCCTCCTTTTGGGTGGCGACACCCACCGGGCAGTTGTTGGTGTGGCAGACGCGGGCCATGATGCAGCCCTCGGCGATCATCGCCACCGAGCC
>JBJOHB010000119.1:0-7702 GCA_046047915.1 Cyanobacteriota bacterium | reverse complement strand
CGATCTGATCGGGTGACAGCTCGTCGTGGATCGCCAGGGTCAGGTCAAGGCCCTGCATCGGGCTGGTTTCGCTTGAGGGGCTACGGCGCGAGAAATTGACGATGGTCGTTTCGTCGGCGATTGAGTTGGGAATGGTGATCCGACTTTCCAGGGTCTGCAGTTCAATCGAACGCAGGCCGATCTTGGTGATAAAGCCGGTGTCGTCGCCGACCTTGCAGAATTCGCCCACCCGCAGAGGTCGATCGGTTTGAATTGCCAGACCGGCAAACAGGTTGCTCAACAGCTTGGAGGCGCCCAGACCGACAGCCAGGCCAGGCACCGCTGAAAAGGCCAGCACGGTTGTCGCGGGAAGGCCCAGCAGAATCAGTAGCCTATAGAGCAGGGCAAGGGCAGTCAGGACGCCAAGGCTTCTGCTGATCGGCATCAACAGGTTGTTCATGCGTTGCAGCATCAGCTGGGAGTTGCTGCCCCTGAGCTTCATCAGCCATTCGGCGGCTGAACGTCCAAGGGCTTCAAAGAACAAAAAGCTGAGCAGGCTGGCTGCGACGAAGTAAACAATGAAATAGAAAAAGGTCAGTAGCTCGAGTGGCGTGCCGGTGACATTGATGTAATCGTCAACCGCCAGCTCACTGAAGCGTGCCAGGGGCAGAATTGGAACGACAAACAAGACCCTTAGCCAGGCAATGTTGTCGTCTTCTGTGGTTGGCAGGCTGCTTTGGCTGCTGTCCTTGAGTCGATAGGTTCGGATCAGCTGGACGATCATCAGGCTTGCCAAGCCAATGCCCAGGGCCAGCACGCCAGTGGTGGCGATGATCTGCAGGATTGTTTGGCCGAAATAGGAGGTGTCGAGCAGTGAGCGGGTGGCTGGGCTTAAGTTGAGGTACCACTTGGGTGGGACAAGAAAGCCTGGGGTGCTGCTGAAGCTGCTGTAGATCCCCGGGGTTGAGTAGGGGTTGCGGGGAATCCTGTCGTGTTGGATGTCGGCATACATCTGGCTGATGCGCGCCACGGTGTCAGCCGAGAAGAAAAAGTCGATGTTGTCGGGATCGTCGTCGCGGTCTGTCGTCAGGCTGATGGCCGTGCCTGGCAGGCGCCAGGTGTTGCTGGCCTTGCCACGTCCTGCACCCAGTTGCCTGAGCTCGGCGTTGCTGGGAATGGTGATCGGCTTGGTGCTGGTACTGAAGAGGTAATCAAGAACCTGTTTGAGCTGCAGTGCCGCTTCCTCGGCCAGGTCCTGGCGCACACTCCCCGGGAAGGTGGAGGCATCGAGTGCGCCGACGGCAAGTTCGAACAGGGTTTCGGTCTGCTCGATCTGTTCTTTGAGCTCTGGGCTCCAATCCCAGCCTGGATCCTTGCTGCTAGCACGCGCGATGCGGTTGGTGCGCTCGATCACCTCGGCCATCACCGCATAAAAGTTCAGCAGGGTGCCGCGCGGGTTGTCGGCGACGACCTGCCCCAGCTGGTGATGCTGCCAGGCGGCACGGGCCGCTTCGAGCTCCGGATAGAACGGTTGCTCCCGCAGGGGGATCACGGCCTGATCCGGGGGGCTGAACGTTGTCTGGGCGGCGACCACCTTGTGGGCGCTGGCCGGCAGCAGGGGCAGCAGGCTCAGGCACAGTCCAAGAACCAGGCCCAGCCAGGCCGAGATCCGGCGATGCCTGCCGCCGTTGCGCTTCGATCGGGGGACCATGGTCACCATGCCAGCACGCCCGGTGCGACCAGCAGCATCAAGCTGCGGCTTTCGAGCGGTGCGCCAGGGGGCTCCCAACGGGTGGGTTCTGCCGGCAGATCCTCCCCGGCGGGCAGTCCGGTGTCGATCACCCGCAACCAGCCGGCGGGCGATGGCGGCAGGTCAAAGTGCATCGCCCGGTGAAAGGCGTTCATGCCGCACCACAACAGGGGCTGGCCCTGGGGCCCATTCAGGCTCCAGGCCAGGGTGTGGGACCAGGCAGCCCAGTCAGGCTTGCCCAGTTCGACGCCATGCCAGTGGGGGCAGGGCTGGTCAGGATTCAGCAAGGGCGACAGCCGCTGCCTGAGCGTCAGCAGCCGTTGCACAAAGGTGCGCAGCTCCAGATCGCTGGCGTCGGGCTGCCAGTGCATCCATCCCAGGGGATTGTTCTGGCACCAGCTGTTGTTGTTGCCCCCCTGGCTGCGGCGCACTTCGTCCCCCATCAACAGCATCGGCACGCCGGGCGACAGCAGCAGCGTGGCCAGCATGTTGCGCAGCTGGCGGTTGCGCAGGGTGGTGATCGCGTGGTCTGAGCTGGGGCCCTCGACGCCGTGGTTCCAACTGTTGTTGTGGTTGTCGCCGTCGCGGTTGTCCTCGCCATTGGCCAGGTTGTGCTTCTGGTTGTAACTGACCAGATCGGCCAGGGTGAAGCCGTCGTGGGCCGTCAAAAAGGTGATGCAGGACCCGTGTCGGGTGGTGGCGGCGTGAAACAGATCGGGGCTGCCGGCGATCCGTTGGCCCAGGGCCCAGCAGCTCTTCTCGTCTCCTTTCCAGAACCGGCGCACATCGTCGCGCCAGCGGCCGTTCCAGGGGGCCACTCGCTTGGCCGGGAAGTCGGCCAGACGGTAGAGGCCACCGCAGTCCCAGGGCTCGCTGATCAGCTTCAGATCCGCCAATTCGGGATCGGCTTCCATCGCTTCAAACAGCGGCGGATCATCCAGAGGGGCCAGGTCCTCGCCCCGGCTTAGGGCGATCCCCAGATCAAAGCGGAAGCCGTCGATGCCCAGCTCCACCGCCCAGCAGCGCAGCGATTCAAGAATCAGGCGTCGCACCAGGGGGCGGTTGGCGGCGATGGTGTTGCCGCAGCCGCTGACATCGAGGTATTCGCCGCGGCTGTTCTGTTGGTAATAGAGCCGGTCGGCAAACCCCCGCCAGCTCAGGGTGGGACCGGCCTGGCTGCCTTCGGTGGTGTGGTTGTATACCACATCCAGCAGCACTTCGAGCCCCGCCTGGTGAGCGGCGCGCACCAGCTCGCGCACCTGCTGGCGCGCCTGCAACGGATCGTCGCCCACCAGATAGTCCGGGTGGGGGGCCATCCAGCTCAGGGGGCTGTAGCCCCAGTGGTTGTGCCGGCCTGCCGGGGCATCCTGGGGGTCAAAGGCCATCACCGGCAGCAGCTCGATCGTGGTGATTCCCAGCTCCTGGAGGTAGGGGATCGTGTCGATCAAGCCCAGCAGGGTCCCCTGGCGCGGGTCCGGTACCGGTGAGCCGGGGCCCTGGGTGAAGCCGCCGACATGCAGTTCATAGATGACCGTGCGCTGCCAGCTGTGGCGTGGCCTGGGCGCGGTTGCAAAATCAAACCGATCCCGCTCGGTCACCACGCCCTTGAGGGCGTTGGCCGTGTTCGGGATGGCCCCCACCGCCAGCGCGCGGTTGTACCCCTTCCAGCCGGCAATGGCCCGGGCACAGGGATCCAGCAGCAGCTTCGAGGGGTTGAAGCCATGGCCGCCAGCCTGCAGCGGTCCGAACACCCGGTAGCCGTAGCAGGTCCCCAGGCCCAGGCCCGGCCCACTGACTTCAACATGCCAGTGGTCCCCCGAGCGGTGGTCGTGATCAAGGTCGAGCGTGGCGCACGGTTCGTTGGCCTCCGCATGGGCGAACAGCAGCAGTTCGATGCGGGTGGCCTCTGGCGCCACCACCGAAAAGTTGACCCGATCCGGCCCGCTCAGGCTGGCTCCCAGAGGCCAGGGGCGACCGCTGTTGACCGCTGTGATCTGCAGCCCCTGCCGGGGTCCCTGCGCGTGGGCGGCTGACAACGGTTGTGCGTGGCGCGATCGGATTCAAATTAGGGCGGATGGCAGGCTCGAGAGCAGCGCGCGTGGCTTTTCTGACCTCGTCCCCTGCTTTTGCTCCTCCAGCGCCCGAGCCGGGCCGCCCGCCCCGCCAGCTGCGCGAGGGGTTGTGGTTGTTCGCTCCCAACCGGCACACCATGGGCGGCAGCAGCTGGCTGGTGCAGGGCGATCCGGCCCGGGGCGAGCCCGACCTGCTGGTCGATGCGCCGGCGCTGACTGCGGCCAATGGCGATGCTTTGGCCCAACGCCGGGCGGCGGCGGGTGCCGATGGCGGACTGATCGTGCTGACCAGCCGCGAGGGCCACGGTCAGATCCGCCAGCTGCAGGAGCTGCTGGGCTGGCCGGTGCTGGTGCAGGAGCAGGAGGCCTACCTGTTGCCAGGGGTGCAGCGCCTGCGCACCTTTGGCAGGCAGCTGCAACCGGCGCCGGGCCTGGCGCTGCTGTGGACCCCCGGTCCCACGCCGGGGGCCTGCGTTCTGCACCTGCGCCGCGCAGCCGAGGATGGACTGTTCTGCGGCCGTTTGCTGGTGCCGGTGGCGGCGGGGGCGTTGGCGCCACTGCGCACGTCCCGCACCTTTCACTGGCAGCGCCAGGTGGCCAGCCTGCAGCACCTGCTCAGCTGGTTGCCGGGCGGTTCACCAACCTGGATTGCCACGGGCGCTGGTCTGGGGGCGCTGCGGGGGCAGCCCCTGGTCAGCGATGGGGCTCAGCAGCTCAAAACCCTTGCAGCGCAATCGTTCTGAGGGACTCATGCCGATTGCTGATGGCAGAGGGTTGGATGCGGATGTTGCAAAAAATCGACGAAAACCGTTGCGGCAACACAATCCTTGGTTGCCGGCGGGCGCCGTGCTCCATACCATTGGCGCGACCAACTCCAATGGCGGTCGGGGAATGCCGATTCGCCAGCACGACCGCTCCACGAGCTGTCGGTTCCCCCCAACCCCAACCAAGTCTTTTCCTGTCCCATGAACAAAGCTGATCTCGTCAACCTTGTGGCAGCACGCACCGAGCTGACCAAGACTGACGTCTCCCAGGTGGTCGATGCCGCGATCGACACCATCATCGATTCGGTGGTCGAAGGCAAAAAGGTCTCGATTCTCGGGTTCGGCTCGTTTGAGCCCCGCGAGCGTTCCGCCCGTCAGGGTCTGAACCCCAAGACTGGCGAAAAGATCAAGATCCCTGCCAAGCGCGTGCCTGCCTTCACCGCCGGCAAGATGTTCAAGGATCGCGTTCAGGGCTGATCGATCACACGCCAACACGAACAAGGCGGCCCTGAGGTCGCCTTTTTTTCTGATCTGTTGCCGCGGCACGTGCGCGCCCGGCTCGCGCGGGGCGTGGCGTTGCGCGCTAGCGGTTACCGCGGCCGGTATGCCCCGTCTCCCAGCGGTGCCCTGCATCGGGGCAACCTGCGCACCGCCCTGGTCAGTTGGCTGGAGGCGCGCCTGGCCGGTGGAGCCTGGCTGTTGCGCATCGATGACCTCGACACGCCGCGGCTGGTGCCCGGGGCCGAGCTCCAGATCCTTGAAGATTTGCGCTGGCTTGGCCTCCACTGGGATGGTCCGCTGTGGCGCCAGAGCGAGCGCCGCGGTTTTTACAACAGCGTGCTCACGGCCTGGCGTCGTGCCGGTCTGCTTTACCCCTGCCGTTGCTCGCGCCGGTTGCTGGCCGATGTGTCGGCCCCCCATGGCGCCCTGAACGTTTACCCCGGCTTTTGCCGCAGCCGCCAGCAGCGATGGGGGCCCGAACAGGGGCGCCTGCCCAGTTGGCGCCTGCGTCTTGGGGACGGGGCCCTGCAGTGGTCCGAGCGGCTGGCTGCCGCCGGGGATCTCGATGGCCCTTCAGCGGTGGGCGATGTGGTGCTACGCCGCGCCGATGGGTTCATCGCTTATCACCTGGCCACAGCGATCGATGAGCTCGCGTTGGGCATCACCGAAGTGGTAAGGGGCGAGGACCTGTGGAGTTCGACGGCGGCCCAGGTGGCGGTGATGCAGCAGCTGGGGGGGGGGCCGCCCCGCTATGCCCATGTGCCTCTCTGGCGTGACGCTGCCGGTCAGCGCCTGAGCAAGCGCGAGGGTTCCGAAGGGCTGGCGGGGTATCGCCATCGCGGCTGGGATGGGGCAGCGGTGATCGGCGAGCTGGCCGCCAGCCTCGGCCTGGTGCCTGAGGCGGCGCGGCTCAGTGCCGACGAGCTGCTTCAGGAGTTGCGGCCTCGGCCTGAGCGCCTTGCCGCAGCCCTGCGCCAGGGCCTGAAGCCTTAAGGAAAGTTTCGGGATCAAAACGTCCTGGCCGGACCACACTGAACCCAATTCCGAAACGGTGATGGACATGGGTGGACAGGAGCACAGGCGAAGCCGGCGGGCCCAGGACCGCAGCCAGATCTGCCAGCGCTGCGGCGGCAGCGGCATGCTCCGGATGGGCGATCAGAGTTTCCGCACCTGCCTCGAGTGCCTCGGCCAGGGTCGTTTGATCAGCCTGCCATCAGCCACCACCACGGCGGCGTTGCGTCAGGTGGAGCCGACCATGGCTTCGGTCAGCGGGCCCCGCCCGCTCAACGGCGCGACTGCTTCTGCTTCTGCCGCCAGATGAAAAATGCCGTGGTGGCCACCACCGCTGCCAGAGGTGCTGCTGTGAGCAGCAGCAGAATCACGGCTGTCCAGTCGGTGTACATGGGGTTGAGGCCTGGCCTGGGACAGCATTCTCACATTCGCTGGCCGCGGCGCCCAAGCGGCCTGGCGGCGGCAGCGGCCATCGGCGCCGTTCTGACCCTGACGGCTACGACCGCCAGGGCCGGCGTGCTGTTCGAGAACTGCGTCAGTGGGCCCGATGGCGCGATCACCTGCGACACCCGGCCCACCGGCAACACCCTCCTCGATGACGAGGCCGCTCGCTTCGGCCTGTTTAATCAGGCCAGCCCGGGCTGGGCTGAATACAACCCTTATGAGGGATACGACCAGATGCTGGGCGGCGGCAGTTGGTGAGCAGATCGGTTGCAAGGCGGCAACGGGCCGGATAAATCCCGATAGAGCAGGTGCACAGGCGGGCTCAGGTCCCGTTCCCCTCGCACCTGGAGTCGGCTGTGAATAGCGCGGTGCCAGCCAGCGTCAAGCGCTGCATCGTCCGCCACGGCGGCTCCTCTGAGGCGCTGATCGAGATCCTGCATGCTTTGCAGCAACAGCAGGGATGGTTGTCCGCGTCGATGTTGGCGGCGGTGGCCCGGGGTCTGGCTCTGCCCTTGAGCCGGGTGCAGGGCGTCGCCAGCTTTTACCACCTGTTTGCCCTGAACCCACCGCCGCGCCATTGCATCGGGGTCTGCCTGGGGACGGCCTGCTTTGTGCGTGGCGCCGGTGCCCTGCAGCAGCGGCTCGCGCAGGAGCTGGCTCCAGGGGTAGCCCTGGAGTCGCTCAGCTGCGTTGGTGCCTGCGCGTTGGCGCCGGTGCTGCTGCTCGATGGTCAGGTCGCCGAGCTGGCGGCCGTGGAGCCCTGATGGCCCGGATCCGCTGCTGCACGGCCAGCGGCTGCCGCGCTGCCGGTGGTCCTGCCCTGATGCAGGCCCTGCTGCAGGCCCGCGCCGACCAGGGGCTGGCGTCTGACGCCCTGACGATCAAGCCGGTGGGCTGTCTGCGGCTGTGCGGCCGCGGCCCGTTGGTGGCCATCGATGCCGCTGACGGTGGCGCCCAGCGGCTGTACGGGGCCGTGCCCCCGGCCAGCGCCCCCGTGTTGGTGCAGTTGGCGCTGGCGGCCCATGCCCCTGGGGTCGCCGCCTCCCTGGCGGGCCATGCTGTCGATGGCGAGCATCCGTTTTTTGCCCTGCAACAGCCGGTGGTGCTGGAGGGCCTGGGTCTGGTCGACCCCGAATCCCTTGACGATGCCCTGGCCCATGGGGCCTACAGCCAGCTGCAGC
>JBJOHB010000118.1:0-24824 GCA_046047915.1 Cyanobacteriota bacterium | reverse complement strand
CGGGCCACGCGGGCCACACTGGAGGCGTCAAAGTTGTTCAGACCGGCGATCACCTTGAGGGCGCGGCGCTCGGCCAGGGCGGCCTGCAGGGCGGTGGGCAGGCTGGACAGACGCGACATGAACCAAGCTGATCAAGATTTGGTGATTCTCCCACCCCAGGCGCTGGAGCGGGCCTGGAGCCGGGAGCACCTGCGTCTGCACCGGCATCTGCGGCGTCAGCCGGAGCTGCTGCCGCCGGGGGCGAGCCTGCTGCTGGCGGTGTCGGGCGGCCAGGACTCGATGGCCCTGCTGGCCCTGCTGCTGGGCCTGCGGCGACTCCATGGCTGGCAGCTGCAGTTGTGGCATGGCGATCACGGCTGGCGGCCCGAGGCGGCCCAGCAGGCAGCCCAACTGGCGGACTGGTGCCGCAAGCAGGGCCTGAGCCTGACGATCGACGCCCGGGACCAACCCGGCGCGGCGTCCACCGCCCACACCGAAGCCCAGGCCCGCGCCTGGCGCTACGAGCGGCTGGAAGACCAGGCCCGTGCCCAGGGCTGCAGCCACGTGGTCTGCGGCCATACCGCCAGTGACCGGGCCGAGACCCTGCTGCTGCACCTGGCCCGCGGCAGCCACCGCCGCGGCCTGGCCAGCCTGCGACCCCAGCGGGCCCTGGGCAGCAGCGGGCTGCAGCTGAGCCGGCCGCTGCTGATCTTTGACCGCAGCGACACCGGCCGCCTCTGCCAGCAGCTGCAGCTGCCGGTCTGGCTCGACCCGAGCAACCATGACCTGCACTACAGCCGCAACCGCCTGCGGCAGACGGTGCTGCCCGAGCTCGAAGCCCTGCACCCAGGGGCGGCGCGACGGTTGAGCGCCACCGCCGAACGGCTGGCCCGCGAACACGACGCCCAGCAGGACTGGCTGAGGATCGCGCTGCACTGGCTGGCGGCCGAGCCTGCGGGGCTCGATCGGGCCAGGCTGACCGGACTGCAGCGGGTCAACCAGGCCGCAGTACTGGAGCTGTGGCTCAGCCGTCAGCTCGGCAGCAGCATCGCCGCCAGTCAGCTGGAGGCCCTGGTGGAGCGGTTGCAGCAGGGACGCCCGCCCGGTCGCTGGGACCTGGCCGCTGGCTGGCAGCTGCGTTGGGACCGCACCAGACTGGAACTGGTTCAGCCCGAGCCTGCGGATCGATGAACCCAGCACCAACGGATCGCTATGCCGCGATCGAACGGATGTACAGCCTGGGGCAATGGCAGCAGGTGCTCGACGCCAGCGAAGCCCTGCTGGCCGCCTTACTAGGCGACGACGACCCATCGCTGCGGCAGCGATTGCTGCTGTTGCAGGCCCACACCCGGCTGCACGGGCTGGGGCAGATCGACGCCGCGACAGCCCTGTACCAACAGGTCCTGGACAGCCAGCCTGAACCGGTGCTGCTGGCGGTGGCCCAACAGGAACTGGCCCGCGCCCTGTCGATGACCATGGCCGTGAAGCCGGATGTGGAGCCAGCCATAGCGCCAGCGCCGAGCGAACCGACGCTGCAGAACCATGCCTTTCCGTTCACAGCCGAAGCCGTGGGGACCGCGCCCACAGGACAGCCGGTCGCAGCGGCGCCCTGGCTCGAGTTGGTGAGCCAGCCAGCTGCTGCTGCACCGACACCAACCACTGTGGAGGTGATCGAGGTGATTGAAGAACCGGAACAGATCGCCGTCCACCAGGCCGATCTGGACCGCACCCAGATCGTCGATCTGGCGCCCTGGAGCCCCGCCGAGGAGGCGGAGCTGGCCAGGGGGCTGCTCGAAGTGGTGCTGCGCTGAGGCTGCTGATCAGCCGGCGGGTCAGCCGGCAGCGGCAGCCGAACGGCGGCGGCGGGTGCGACCCGCCAGCTCGGGTTCGGGCTCGACCGCCCGGGCCTTGCTCGTGGCTGGAACCGGGGCTGGAGTGGAGGCCGGGGTCGAAGCCGAAGTCGAGGGAGTGGCTGGTGTGGTGCCCGGGGCAGACCGCACCACCGGGGCTGGGGCAGCTGCGGCGCCCTGCTGGCGCGGGGCCTCGCGACGGCCGTTGCGGGGCGCGGGGCGGTTGTCGGGCTCGGCGTCGGCGCGGCCCTTGTAGGCCGGGGTGCCGGCGGGGGCCGGTTGCACCAGGCAGATGATCAGCGGCTCGACCTGCAGCTCCCGGCGCAGGCGCCGCTGCAGCCCCAGCTCGACCTCGCGCTGCACGCCGACCCAGTCGACGTCGGGGGTCTTGCCACCGGTGTTGCGGCTGAGCTGGTTCCAGCGGTTGTCGAGCACCCAGGTGATCTCACGCTCGGCCCAGAGGGAGAGCTTGCGGGCATCGGCGGTGGTGACCACACCGCGCAGGTTGACCCGGGGCGGGGCGGCCATGACGCCATCGGTGCTGATCACCGCCAGCAGGGTGATGACGCCGTCTTCGGCCAGCTGCTGACGCTCCTTGAGCACGCGGGCGTCGACGATGCCGTTGCGGGAGGCATCGAGCAGCTCGATCCCCGCCTTGACCGGATCCCCCTTGCGAATCGAATCGGCCGTGAGTTCGACCACGTCGCCGTTATCGATGATCAAGATGTTGTCGGCCGGCACACCCATCGACTGGGCAGTTTTGCTGTGGCAGACGAGCATGCGGTGCTCACCGTGCACCGGCACGAAATACTTGGGTTTGGTGAGCGCCAGCATCAGCTTCTGGTCCTCTTGGAAGCCATGGCCTGAGACGTGGATGCCCTCGCCCTTGCCGTAGATCACCTTTGCGCCGAGCATCATCAACCGATCGATGGTGTTGACCACCGAAATGGTGTTGCCCGGGATCGGGCTGGCCGAAAAGATGATCGTGTCGCTGCTCTTGACCTGCACCTGGGGGTGTTCACCGCGGGAGATGCGACTTAGGGCCGCCAGCGGCTCGCCCTGGCTGCCGGTCATCAGCAACAGGGTCTCTCGATCGGGCAGATCGCGAATTTGCTTGATCGGCACAAACAGATCGTCGGGAGCACGCATATAACCGAGTTCGCGCGCCTTGGCGATCACGTTCAGCATCGAACGACCCAGCAGGCCCACCTTGCGGCCGTTCTTGAGCGCCAGCTCCAGGATCATCGAGACGCGATGGATCGAGCTAGCAAAGGTGGTAATGATCACCCGCCCCTCGGCCTGGGCGATGTGACGATCGAGATGGGGAAAGACGGAACGCTCGGGCGGACAGAAGCCAGGAATTTCGGCGTTGGTGGAATCGCTGAAGAGGCAGAGGACACCCTGCTCACCGTGGTGAGCCAAGCGGGCCATGTCGAAATGCTCGCCATCGACCGGGGTGTGGTCGAACTTGAAGTCGCCGGTGAAAATGATCGTGCCCACCGGCGTGGTGATGGCCAGCGAATAGCTGTCCGCCATCGAGTGGGTGTTGCGGATGAACTCGACCGAGAAGTGCTGGCCGACTTTGACCACATCGCGGGGAGCGACGGTCTGCAACACGGTGCGATCCATCACACCAGCCTCTTCCATCTTGCCGGTGAGCATGGCCAGGGCCAGGCGAGGGCCGTAGATGACCGGAATATTGAAGTTCTTGAGGTGGTGTGAGATACCGCCGATGTGATCTTCGTGACCATGGGTCACGATCATGCCGCGGATGCGCTTCTGGTTCTCCTTCAGATAACTGGTGTCAGGCATGACGACATTGACGCCATGCATGCCATCACTGGGAAACGCCAGACCGGCGTCCACCAGCATGATGTCGTCGCCATATTCGAAAACGCAGGTATTTTTGCCGATCTCATGCAGACCGCCCAGGGGAATCACACGCAGTGCTGCACGATTACCGCCCGCTTTGCTGCCGTTGCCATTGCTGCCATTGCCGTTATTGCCGCCATTGAAACTGGTCATGAAGTTGCTGTCGGATGAAAATGAACACGAACTGTTGAATCAGCCTTGGCGTCAGGTAGGACGCAGGGCGGCCAGGGTTTCGGAAAGACGTTGTTTCACTGCTTCAGATGCAGACAGAAGGGGAAGCCTCGGAGCCCCGACCGGCCAGCCACAGAGCTCAAGGGCCGCTTTGACGGGGATGGGATTGGTGGTGCTGAACAGGGCACGGTTCAACGGCAGCAGCTGCTCATGCAGCGCCAGCGCCCGCTCCAGATCACCCGCCAGGAAGGCGCTGATCATGGCGCTGATCTGGGGCCCGGCCACATGGCTGGCCACGCTGACCACACCGACAGCACCCACCGCCAACATCGGCAGGGTCAGACCGTCATCGCCGCTGTAGATCGCCAGGCGGTCGCCGCAGAGCAACCGCAGGGCGCTGACCTCCTCGGTGGTGCCACTGGCCGCCTTGAAACTGACGACGTTGGTGCAGTCCAGCAGGCGGGCCGTGGTTTCAGGAGCCAGGCTGCAGCCGGTACGCCCAGGAATGTTGTAAAGCATCAAGGGCAACGCGGGAGCTGCCGCGGCCACCGCCCTGAAATGGGCCTCCAGGCCTTCCTGAGGGGGCTTGTTGTAATAGGGCACGACCACCAGGGCGCCATCGACCCCTAGGTCGGCCGCCTGACGGGTGGCCTCGACGGCCTCGGCCGTGCAATTGCTGCCGCTGCCGGCAATGATTCGGGCACGGCCAGCCACCGCCTCGCGCACGGCGGCGATCAAGCGGTGCTGCTCGGCCCAGCTGAGCGTGGGCGATTCGCCGGTGGTCCCACAGATGACCAGGCCCTCAGAGCCCTGGCTGACCAGATGGTCCGCCAGGCGGGCGGCCAGCGCATGGTCCACGGCCCCATCGGCCGTGAACGGAGTGACCATGGCGGTCACCAACCGTCCGAACGGAGCCTGGACCCAGGGCTGCCGGGTGGCGCTGGTCAAGCGGCACCTCCGTTGGCGGGTGACGTCAGCAGCAGCTCGGCGATCTGAATCGCATTGAGCGCAGCCCCCTTGCGGATCTGATCGCCGCAGAGCCACAGCTCCAGGGCATTGGGGTCGCTCAGGTCCTGGCGGATGCGGCCGATCGCCACCGGATCGCGACCGGTCACGTCGGTGGGCATCGGGAAGCGGTTGGCCTCAAAGTCCTCGAGCAGCTCCACCCCGGGGGCCGCCGCCAGCAGCGCGCGCGCCTCGTCGACCGGGAACGGCTGCTCGAATTCGATGTTGACGGCTTCCGAATGGGCCCGCAGCACCGGCACGCGCACACAGGTGGCGCTGAGACGCAGATCGGGCAGGGCCATGATCTTGCGGGTCTCGTTGAGCATCTTGAGCTCCTCCTCGCAATAGCCGTTGGCCTGCAGCGGGGAGTTGTGCAGAAACAGGTTGAAGGCCAGGGAGTGGGGCAGCACCTCGCTGACGGGTTGACCGCCATCCAGCACGGTGCGGCTGAGGCGCTGCAGCTCCTCCATGGCGCGGGCACCGGCGCCGCTGGCGCTCTGATAGGTGCTGACCACCACCCGGCGGATCGAGCGACGGGCCTGCAGGGGTGCCAGGGCCAGGGTCAGCAGGATCGTGGTGCAGTTGGGGTTGGCGATGATGCCCCTGTGATCAAAGGCCGCCTGGGGGTTGACCTCGGGCACCACCAGCGGCACCGACGGGTCGAGGCGAAAGGCGCTGGAGTTGTCGATCACCACAGCACCGGCGGCGGCCGCAACCGGCGCCCATTGCTTGGACACAGAACCGCCGGCGGAGGCCAGCACCAGATCGACGCCAGCGAAGGCCTCAGCCGTCACAGGCTGCACCTGCAGCTGCTGGTCCTGCCAGGCCAGGGTCTGGCCCGCCGAACGCGGCGACGCCAGGGGAATCAGCTCGGCCACGGGAAACCGTCGTTCGCCCAGGAGCTGCAACAACTCCTGCCCAACGGCGCCGGTGGCACCCAGGATGGCGATCCGCAGGGGGCGATCAGGAAAGGACTGGGGCTGGGTTGGCGAGGCGGTCTGAGCGACGGTCAAGGAAGCGGAGCCGACTGAATCGGTGACTGCGAAAACGGAATGGCTGCGACGGACTGAACCCACCCCGGGGATGGATCGGATCGGCCCACCGTCGACCTGACAGGGGCCGATGGGGAGCGGGTTGTGGGGGTATCGCCTGCGTCTTGCGCCGAACCAACAATAAGCGGTTGGGCGGCTGTTCGGACCACTTTCTAGGATCGGGGGCTGCCCTGCATCGCCAAGCCCTGCCCATGAGCCCTGCCGCCAAGACCAGCCAACCCGCCAGCACAGGCGCCGAGGCAGGGACCCTCACGGTCAAGACCAGCCCCAGAGCGGGCAGTCGCGTTGCACTGGAACTGGCCGTTCCCGCCGAGCGCAGCACCGCCGCCTACGAAAAAGCGGTCGACAGCCTCAGCCGCACCATCCGGCTGCCGGGATTCCGCAAGGGCAAGGTGCCACGGGCCGTGCTGCTGCAGCAGATCGGCCCCCTGCGCATCCGCGCCACGGCCCTCGAGGAGCTGGTGGACGCCGCGTTTCGCGAGGCGCTCGACCAGCACAAAGACAGCGTCGCCGCCATCGGCAGGCCCGAACTGAGCGAGGGCTTCGAGGCCGTGCTCGAGCGTTTCGAACCGGGCCAGACCCTGTCGTTCACCCTGGAACTGGACGTCGAGCCCACCCCCAGCCTGAAGAGCACCAAGGGGCTCAAGGCCGAGGCCGAAACCGTCAGCTATGACCCGGCCCGGGTCGACGAACTGCTGGACCAGTCGCGGCGGCAGATGGCCACCCTGGTGCCTGTTGAAGGCCGGGCCGCCCAGAGCGGCGACGTGGCCGTGCTGAGCTTCAGCGGCATCTATGCCGACAACGAGGAGGCGATCAGCGGCGGCAGCAGCGATGCCATGGAGGTGGAGCTCGAGGAGGGGCGCATGATCCCCGGGTTCATCGAAGGGGTGATCGGCCTGGAGATCGGCGCCACCAAGACAGTCGACTGCCAGTTCCCCGAGAGCTATCCGCAGCAGGACGCCGCCGGCCGGGCAGCCCGCTTCACGATCACCCTCAAGGATCTGAAGACGCGGGAGCTACCTGCCCTCGACGACGCCTTCGCCCAGCAGGCCAGCGACAAGCAGACCCTGGCCGAACTGCGCAGCGAGCTCGAAACCCGCCTCAAGGACGACGCCGAACGGCGCAGCAAGGCGAACCGCCACAACGCCCTGGTCGAGGCCCTGGTTGAGCAGCTTGAGGTGGAACTGCCCGAGACCCTGGTCCAGCAGGAGATCCGCAACCTGATCGAGCAGACCGCCGGCCAGATCGCTGAGCAGGGCATGGACGTCAAGAAGCTGTTCACGCCCGATCTGGTGCGCAGCCTGATGGACACCTCCAGGCCCGAGGCCGAGCAGCGTCTACGGCGCAGCCTGGCGCTCCAGGCCCTGGCCGACGCCGAGGGCATCAGCGTCGAGGACGAGGCCCTCGAGGCCAAAGTCACGGAAATCAGCCGCGGCCTCAGCCAGCAGGGCAACATCGATCCGCAGCGGTTGCGCCAGGCCGTGGCCGACGATCTGCTGCAGGAGAAGCTGCTGGAGTGGCTGGAAGCCAACAGCACCATCAGCGAAAAGGCGCCGGCGGCAGCTGGCGACACTGACGCTGAGCAGCCCGAGGCCACGGCTGGCGCCAAAGCCAAGGAGACCAAGCCCAAGGCCGCCAAGCCGAAGGCCAAGTCCGGCAGCGAAGCCTGATCAAACCGCGGCGCCGCCGCCGGCGCCCATAAATTGAAGCTCCCGTCCCCCTGCCGAGCCGCGCGCGTGATCGACGCCCTGACCCCCCACCCCATCCACAGCCGTTGGACGGATGGCTGCTGGTCGGCCGGCCCCGTGGCTGCGCCCGGGGTTCTGCCCACCGTGGTCGAACAGTCGGGCCGGGGCGACCGCGCGTTTGACATCTACTCCCGCCTGCTGCGGGAGCGGATCATCTTTCTGGGCACCGGCATCGACGATGGGGTCGCCGATGCCCTGGTGGCGCAGTTGCTGTTCCTCGAGGCCGAGGACCCCGAAAAGGACATTCAGATCTACATCAACTCGCCGGGCGGCTCGGTCACCGCAGGGCTGGCCATTTACGACACGATGCAGCAGGTGGCACCGGATGTGGTGACCATCTGCTATGGCCTGGCCGCCAGCATGGGTGCGTTTCTGCTGTCGGGCGGCACCAAGGGCAAACGGCTGGCCCTGCCCAACGCGCGCATCATGATTCACCAGCCCCTGGGCGGAGCCCAGGGCCAGGCCGTCGACATCGAAATCCAGGCCAGGGAGATTCTGTTCCTGAAGGACACCCTCAACGGTCTGATGGCCGAGCACACCGGCCAACCGCTCGACAAGATTGCCGAAGACACCGACCGCGACTACTTCCTTTCACCGGCAGAAGCGGTTGAATACGGACTGATCGACCGGGTCGTCACCGAGACCACTCCGGTTTGATCGTTAAGGACGGCTGACGATTCCCGTTTGCGGGTCGATCCTGGTCCTTGAGGCCCCCCTGCCCCGTCAAGCCGAAGCCAAGGTTCGATGCCGAAGTTCGACGCTCACCTGAAATGCTCCTTCTGCGGCAAGTCGCAGGAGCAGGTGCGCAAGCTGATCGCCGGACCCGGCGTGTACATCTGCGACGAGTGCATCGACCTGTGCAACGAGATCCTCGATGAGGAACTCGTCAGCAGCCCCGCCGCAGCCACCGGTCGCAGCGCCCCGGAAACCGGCCGCGGCAAGGCAGCCCCCAAGAAAGCCGCCAAGCCGGCCCCGACCCTGGCCCAGATCCCCAAACCCCGGGAGATCAAGGACTTCCTCGACCGCCAGGTGGTGGGCCAGGAAGACGCCAAGAAAACCCTGTCGGTGGCTGTCTACAACCACTACAAGCGGCTGGCCTGGCAGGGCGACGGCAAAGGCGAGACCGACCAGACCGCCACGCGGCTTCACAAGAGCAACATCCTGCTGATCGGCCCCACCGGCTGCGGCAAGACCCTGCTGGCCCAGACCCTGGCCGAGCTGCTGGATGTGCCCTTTGCCGTCGCCGACGCCACCACCCTGACCGAAGCGGGCTACGTCGGTGAAGATGTGGAGAACATCCTGCTGCGGCTGCTGCAGAAGGCGGATCTGGATGTGGAGCAGGCCCAGCGGGGCATCATCTACATCGACGAGATCGACAAGATCGCCCGCAAGAGCGAAAACCCCTCGATCACCCGCGACGTCTCGGGTGAGGGGGTGCAGCAGGCCCTGCTCAAGATGCTGGAGGGCACGGTCGCCAACGTGCCGCCCCAGGGGGGACGCAAGCATCCCTACCAGGACTGCATCCAGATCGACACCAGCCAGATCCTGTTCATCTGCGGCGGTGCCTTCGTCGGTCTCGACGACGTGGTGCAGAAGCGCATGGGCCGCAACGCCATCGGCTTCATCAGCGCCGATGGCACCAGCCGGCCCCGCAGCGGCAAGGACCGCCAGGCGGCCGAAGTACTGCGCCACCTGGAGCCCGACGATCTGGTCAAGTACGGCCTGATCCCGGAGTTCATCGGCCGCCTGCCGGTGACCGCCGTGCTCGAACCCCTGGATGCCGGGGCGCTGCAGGCGATCCTGACCGAACCCCGCGACGCCCTGGTCAAGCAGTTCCAGACGCTGCTGAGCATGGACAACGTGCGGCTCGAGTTTGAACCCGACGCGATCGAGGCGATCGCGATCGAGGCCCATCGCCGCAAGACCGGCGCCCGGGCCCTGCGGGGCATCGTCGAAGAACTGATGCTGGAGCTGATGTACGACCTGCCCTCCCGCAAGGACGTGCAGCAGTTCACGATCACCCGGGATCTGGTCAAAGCCCGCACCAAGGCCCAGGTCTTGACCCATCCCAGCGCCCAGGGCGGCGAGCAGCAGGCCTCGGCCTGAGGTCTGACCGGGGGGTCTGACCGCGGCCGGTAACCTGCTCAGAGCGAGGACCTGCCCCAGCCCGAGCCGATGGGTCAGACCTACCAGCCCCTGCATCACAAGTACCGCCCCCAGCGGTTGGACCAGCTGGTGGGGCAAGAGGCGATCGCCACGACCCTGGGCAACGCCCTGCGCTCGGGTCGCATCGCCCCCGCCTATCTGTTCAGCGGCCCCCGCGGCACCGGCAAGACTTCAAGCGCCCGGATCCTGGCCCGCTCGCTGAACTGCCTGGCCGCGGACGGCCCCACCCCCGAGCCCTGCGGCAGCTGCGAGCTGTGCACCACGATCGCCGCCGGCACGGCCCTCGATGTGATCGAGATCGACGCCGCCTCCAACACCGGGGTCGACAACATTCGCGAGCTGATCGAACGCTCGCGCTTTGCCCCGGTGCAGGCCCGCTGGAAGGTCTATGTGGTCGACGAGTGCCACATGCTCTCGACCGCTGCGTTCAACGCCCTGCTCAAGACCCTCGAGGAGCCGCCACCGCGGGTCGTGTTCGTGCTGGCCACCACCGACCCGCAGCGGGTGCTGCCGACGATTCTGAGCCGCTGCCAGCGCTTTGATTTTCGCCGCATCCCCCTCGAGGCACTGCAAGGGCACCTGAGCTGGATCGCCGAACAGGAACAGATCGGCATCACCCCGGCAGCCCTGCACGTGGTGGCCCAGCGGGCCCAGGGGGGCCTGCGGGACGCCGAAAGCCTGCTGGATCAGCTGTCCCTGCTGCCGTCGCCGGTGGAGGCCGAGGCCGTCTGGGAGCTGCTGGGCGCGGTCCCCGAACAGGAGTTGCTGCAACTGGCTGCTGCCCTGGCCGCCGCCGATCCGCTGCAGCTGACCGAGTCCTGCCGGCTGCTGCTGGAACGGGGGCGTGAACCGACGGCCCTGCTGCAGGGTCTGGCCGCCGTGTTGCGCGATCTGGTGCTGGCCGGTGTGGCCCCGGACCGCCTGGAGCTGACCAGCCTGTCGCCCCAGTTCAGGACCGAGCTCCCCGCCCTGGCCCGCCGAATCGGCAAAGAACGGCTGCTGCATTGGCAGGCCCAGCTCAAGAGCAGCGAGCAACAGCTGCGTCAGAGCAACAATCCACGCCTGTGGCTGGAGGTGCTGCTGCTGGGTCTGCTGGCCCAACCGGCCGTCGCCGCGGCCCCGGCAGCCCCCACAGCCGCTGCGCCTGCCCCTGAGCCAGCCCCTGCCCCTGCGGCGCCTCCGGCTCCACAGCCTGCAGCAGCGCCAACGGATGACGCCCAACCCAACCTGGCCGAATTGTGGCAACAGATCCTGGCGGGGCTCGAGCTGCCCTCGACCCGCATGCTGCTGTCCCAGCAGGCCCAGCTGATGCGGCTCGATGCCAGCCGTGCCGTGGTGCGGGTCGCCGGCACCTGGATGGCCATGGTCCAGAGCCGGTTACCCCTGCTCGAAAAAGCGCTGACCCAGGCCCTGGGCAGCCCGCGCCAGCTGGTGCTCGAAAGCGGTGGCGAACCGCCGCGGCCGAGCCCTGCCGCCGCACCCCAGGCTGCTGCACCGGCCCCGGCGACCCCCAGCCCAGCGGCAGCCCCCCCGGTGGCGACTCCCCCGGTGGCCGCAACCCCTGCTCCAACAGCCAGCCAGGGCCCGAGCCCGCAACCCCAGGCAACACCACCCCCGGCGGCGCCGGCACCGGCACCGGCCCAGGTCCAGGTCCAGGTCCAGCCCCCGCTACCCGGGCCGAGCAACGACCTCGACAGCAAAGCCCGGCGCCTGGCTGACTTCTTCAACGGCGAAGTCGTGGCCTTTGAGGGATCCCTGGACGATGACGGCGATTGGCGCTCCGACGCGGCCTGAGCCGATCACCCGTTGGGGGCTTCACCGAGATGCAGGGTCTTGGCCCAGACCAGCCGTTTGGGCAGCACCGCCATGCGCAGGGTGACCCAGGGAATCACCACGAACCAGTGGACCAGATAGACGATGCCCAGGCCCATGGCCAGGGGGTTCATCGCCGGCAGCGCCGGGCCTTCGCTGGGGCGGCGGCAACCGCTGACGATCGCCAGACCCGAGAGGCCGAGGGCGACGATCGACAGCGGCCAGATGCAGGGCAGGGTGCGGGTCACCAGAGCACCGGCCATGTCGGCCACCGCCAGCATCGGCATGGCGTACTGCAGCAGGAAAAAACAGATCAGATCAAGGCGCTGACGGGGGCTGAGCCGGTTCGACAGCAGGGCCGGGCCGTAATCGAGAAACCGCTGCAGGCCGCCTTCGGCCCAGCGCTGGCGCTGACGCAATAGGGCCCGCAGCCCAAGCACCGCCTCCTCGCGCACCGGTGGATCCCAGAGCACGCCGATCGGCTGGCCGCCGACCAGCAGGCGAAAACTCAGATCCAGGTCATCGGTCACCGTGCCTTCGTTGAACCCACCGCAGGCCAGCACCGCGTCACGCCTGAGCAACTGCCCGTTACCCCGCAGCTCGGCGATGCCGCCGACCCCCAGGCGGCCCTGCTGGATCACCGCATCCAGGGCCATTTCCATGGCCTGAGCTCGGGTCAGCAGATTGACGTCGGCATTGGCGACGGCCTTGCGCAACTGCACCGCCGCCCAGCTGCCAGCTTCGGCAAACGGGATCAGACGCTCGAGCGTGTCGCTCTGGAGCTGGGCATCGGCATCGAGCACCAGCATCCAGCGCCCCTCGAGCTGCTGCAACACCAGATTGAGCGCCCCCGACTTGCCCCCGCCAGCATCGGCGGCGCGGCGCACCACCCGCAGCTGGGGGTGCTGCTGCTGCAATCCGGCCAACAGCTCGGGGGTCCGGTCCGTGCTGCCGTCATCAACGACCCACACCTGCAGCAGGCCTTCGGGATAGCGCAGCTGGGCCAGGTGCTCGACCAGACGGGTGATCACGGCCTGCTCATCACGGGCCGCGACGACCACATCGACCGCGGACAGGGGGCCGGCCGCCTGGGACCCGGCCTGGGCCGCAGCGGCGCTGTCATCCGCGGCGCGCAGGCTTTGGAGCAGCACGGTGCGGATGCTGTACCCCCCCAGCAACACCGCCAACGCAATCGCCGGCCAGAAACTGCGGCCGGCCGGCAGCCAGTGGGGCGCCATGCCGGCGGCGGTGCAGCACAGGGCATAGACAAGGGTCTTGACGCGACGGCGATCGGTGGCGGTGCCGCCCGCGTCCATGACCCTTCCTCGAATGGCCGCAACTTTACGGGTCACCCCCAAGGGCTGGCGGCGGCGGTGGCGGCAGGGGTCCCAGGCGGGTGCCCGGGTAATAGCGCTCAAGAATGCGGCTGTAGGACCAGCCGCGGCGACCCAGATCGATCGCCCCGGCCTGAGACAGCCCCACCCCGTGGCCAAAACCACCCCCCTGCACCAACCAGCGCCCCGGACCCTGGGGGCTCAAGACGAACAGGGTGCTGGGCAGGCTGCGCAGGGTGCGGCGAATGGCATCGACCCGCAGCACGGTGCGGCCGCTGCTGCCGTCGATCGCCAGGGCCGTGACCCGGCCGCTGGGACCACGCTCGAGCACCGTCAGCCGTTGGACCTGGCCCACCTGCAGGCCCTGGCGGGCCAGGGCCGCGGCGATCTGCTGCCGCTCGAGCCAGCGGGTCCAACGAAAGCGCGGATGATCGGCGCCAACAAAGCCCTGGGTCCTGCGTAACACCAGCGCCAGCTCAGACACCTGGGGCAGGGTTGCCGCCTCTGCCGCTGCATCGAGGCGGTCGAAGGCCGGGCGCAGATAGGGCTGGGCGTCGGCATTCCAGGCCTCGTCCAGACCGGCTGCCACGCCACCGTTGCTGGCGTGATACACCGCATGGATCGGCTGGTCCCGCCAGCTCAGCACCAGGCCCCGGGTGCGCCCGATCGCGTCGCGCACCGCCGCGCCAGCCACACGGGGGTCGCTGTACACCTGGCACTGGGTGGTGACGCACAGGTGGTAGCCGTCAGCGGCATAACGGTGCTGGTTGCGCAGGGACCAGGTGCGGGCCAGCACCGCCTGGGCCGCCAAGGCCTGGGGCGGCGAATCGGCGCCGATTTCATGGGGCAGCACCCCCTCGAGGTAGCGCTCGAGGGGCACCTGCTCCACCAGGCTCCAGCTGCCATGGGCATCGCCCTGGAGCCGAAAGGGCCCGGCATACACCCCTCCCTGCCAGCGCAACCCCCCGGGGGCCTCGAGCGTCAGGGGACCCAACAGCCGCTGCGGGGGCCGGCCCGCCAGCTGCAAGGCCGGCTCCACGGCGGTGGTGTGGCGCTGCGCGACGCTGCGCACCGTCCAGCCGCTGGGCACGGGCGAGCCCGGCGGAGCCCAGACCTCCCAGTCACCCGGCTGGGCCAGGGTCACGGGCACCCCCAGCCGACGCCATTGGTCTGCTTGGCGCTCGGCGGACTCGAAGCTGGCAAAAGGACCCGCCACCAGGCGGCGGATCTGCAGGGGCTTGGCCAGGGGGACCCGCTGCCAGCCCAGGCTGAACTGGGGTGCCTGCCAGCGCTGTCCCGCTGCATCGCGCAGGGTGAGGAGACCGGCGGCGCTGCGCAGCTGCAGGGGCTGGGTGCTGCTGCCGGCACCCAGGCGGGCGGCTAGGGCCACCCACACCCGTGGTTGACCGGGGTCCACGGCGGGTGGAGACGGCACCGGCCACTGCAAGCTGGAGGCGGGCTCCGCCCGGCAGCCACCGCTCAACAGCGGCAGTGCCAGACAGCCGACCAGCAGCAGTTGCACGCAAGCCGGGCGGGTCAACAGTTGGAGAAACGCAGGGTCACGTCGTAGTGTGCCCGTTTGCGACCGCGCCGTCAGGCCATGCCGAAGCTCAAGACCCGCAAAGCAGCCGCGAAGCGGTTCAAAGTCACCGGCAGTGGCAAGTTTCTGCGTCGCCGGGCCTTCCGCAACCACCTGCTGGACCACAAGAGCCCCAAGCGCAAGCGCTATCTCGGCACGATGGCCGTGGTGGATGAGCGCGATGCCGACAACGTGGCCCTGATGCTGCCCTACAGCGGCTGAGTCCAGGACGCCTCCACGAGGCCACCACCACCTGTTCCATTCTTTTTTTCTGTACTCATGGCCCGCGTCAAGAGGGGCAACGTCGCCCGCAAACGCCGCAACAAGATCCTGCGCCTGGCCCGTGGTTTCCGCGGCGGCAATGGCTCCCTGTTCCGCACCGCCAACCAGCGGGTGATGAAGGCCCTGTGCAATGCCTACAGGGATCGCCGCCGGCGCAAGCGCGACTTCCGCCGTCTATGGATCGCCCGCATCAACGCTGCCGCTCGCATCAACGGCCTGAGCTACAGCCGCCTAATGGGTGGACTTAAGAAGGCTGACGTGCGCCTGAATCGCAAGATGCTCGCCCAGCTCGCTGTGGTTGATCCGGCCAGCTTCACCACCGTGGTGGGCGCTGCCCAATAAGTCCGAACACAACCGTTTTTCCGGCCCCCATGGACGCCCTGCTGCCCCAGGCCTACTTGATTGGTCTGGTCGCGATTCTGGGAGTCGCTGCTGTCGCCGTCGCCCGCCAGGTCTGGCGGGTGCGTCGCGATGAAGTCACCCTGGCCAAACTCGAACAACAGGACGGGGGTCAGGGTGGAACGGCCGCTGGTTTGTACGAGCTGGGGTCTGCCCAGCTGCGCAAGCGCCTCTATGGACAAGCTGCCGACAGCCTGAAGCAGGCCCTGAAGCGAGCCCAGGCTGAGGGTGAACCGGCCGAGGCCCAGGCTCTGATCGAGAACGCCCTCGGTTTCGCCCTCGCCGCCCAGAACAAGTTCAAGGCGGCCATTCCCCATTACCGCAAGGCCCTGCAGGCCAAACCCGACTATCCGGTCGCCCTCAACAATCTGGCGTTCGCCCTCGAAAAGCAGCTCAAAACGGACGAGGCCCGCGAGGCCTATGAGCAGACCCTGAGTCTTGATCCCGAGAACAAAACCGCGCGCAAGCGCTTGAACCTGCTGGGCCGGCGCTCAGCCGCTTGAGGCCTGGGGCCTCAACGCTTGCGTGTTGGCTGACCTGCCGTGTTGGGCTCCAGCAACAACTTGCCGCCCGGATTGGTCAGGCGCGGGGCTTCCCAAGCGCTCAGCTGAAACGTTTGCAGACCCTGAAAGGCTCCGCCAGGTTCCAGACCGACGCTGCTGGTGTCGGCCAGCACGAGCAGATCGAGCTGGTCCGATTTGGCATTGAGATTGCCCTGGATCGGGGTGCGCAAGCTACCGATCGTCATCGTGCCCTTGAGCACCACCATCTGGCCGACGGGCTCCAGCCCGGCGAGATCCAGCTGCACGGCCTGGGGCGCACCGCCCGCATAGCCGACATAGGTGCCGCTCCAACGGCGGGGCAGCTCTGTGGCCAGCGCCTTGGCCCGCGCCACCGGGTCGAACTGGTCGACCGTGTCGGTCTGCACCGTTTTGAGCTCGCTGCGCACCGCAGGGCTGCTGGGATTGAACGGCACAAAGGCCGGCTGGGGAGCGGCGGTGGCGATCACGGGCCAGGCCGCCGCCATGGCAGCAAGGGGAGCCAGCAGGGGTCGCAGGGTCATGGCGGGCGGCAGGTCCAGAAGCTGCACAGAGACTAAAGACAGGAGGCCTGTCGCGATACGGTCGCAGAAGCAACCCGCGCAGCCAGCCGTGAGCCCGACCGCAGCAGCCGCCACCGCGGACCCTCTGGTGATCGGGGGCCGCAGCTTCAACAGTCGGTTGATGACCGGCACCGGCAAATACCCCGATCTGCCGACCATGCAGGCCAGCCTCGAAGCCAGCGGCTGCGAGATCGTCACAGTGGCTGTCAGACGCGTGCAGAGCCAGGCGGCGGGCCATCAGGGCCTGATGGAGGCGATCGACTGGTCGCGCATCTGGATGCTGCCCAACACCGCCGGCTGCGCCACCGCCGACGAAGCGATCCGGGTGGCCCGGCTGGGGCGCGAACTGGCCAAGCTGGCCGGTCAGGAAGACAACACCTTCGTCAAGCTGGAGGTGATCCCCGACAGCAGACATCTGCTGCCCGATCCGATCGGCACCCTGCAAGCGGCCGAAACCCTGGTCAAGGAAGGGTTCACGGTGCTGCCCTACATCAACGCCGATCCCTTGCTGGCCAAGCACCTTGAGGACGTGGGCTGCGCCACGGTGATGCCCTTGGGCTCACCGATCGGCTCGGGCCAGGGCATTCGCAATGCCGCCAACATCGCTCTGATCATCGAAACAGCCAACGTTCCTGTGGTGGTCGATGCCGGCATCGGCGTGCCCAGCGAAGCGGCCCAGGCGATGGAGATGGGGGCCGACGCCCTGCTGATCAATAGCGCCATCGCCCTGGCCGGTGACCCGCCCCTGATGGCCTGGGCCATGGCCCAGGCCTGCCAGGCGGGCCGCAGCGCCTTCAGGGCCGGCCGGCTACCGCTGCGCCCGGCGGCCAGCCCCAGCTCGCCGACCGCGGGCCGGGTGGGCACGTAACGCTTCGGCACGGCAGTGCACCAGGACCGGCGGATCTCCGTACTGTCAAACGACTGGAACACCGAATCCATGCAGGTCACCCAAGAAGACGGCGGCAGGTTGAACGCCTTTGCCAAAGAACCCCGCATGCAGGTGATGGAGGCGGGTGAAGGCAGCGCCGGCTCCAGCAAGGTGCTGCTGATCAGTGGCGGCCTGCTGGTGCTGCTGATGCTGGCGGTGGCGGTGGGGATCAGCTGAATCCCTGTAGTAGCTTGACGCGACGGAGCGATCGCCCGTTCAGATCGCTTGCTTAGCAGGAGTTCAGCGGTGAAGGTTTTCGTTCTCGGCGGAGACGGCTTCTGCGGGTGGCCGTGTGCCGTGAACCTGGCGGATCAGGGCCACGACGTTCTGATCGTGGACAACCTCAGCCGCCGCAAGATCGACATCGATCTGGCGGTCGAATCGCTGACCCCGATCGCCACCATGCCCGACCGGTTGCGGGCCTGGGAGCAGATCGGCGGCAAGCCGATGCGCTTCGAGCTGATGGACATCGCCCATGAGTACCAGCGGCTGCTGGACCTGCTCCTGGCCGAGCGGCCCGACGCGGTGGTCCACTTCGCCGAACAGCGCGCTGCTCCCTACTCGATGAAGAGCAGCGCCACCAAGCGCTACACCGTCGACAACAACGTCAACGGCACCCACAACCTGCTAGCCGCCATCGTCGAAAGCGGTCTGGACATCCATGTGGTCCATCTGGGCACCATGGGGGTCTACGGCTATGGCTCCCATCGCGGCGCCACCATTCCCGAGGGCTACCTCAAGGTCGAGGTCCCCCAGCCCGACGGCACCCGCTTCGAAGAGGAGATCCTGCATCCGGCCAGCCCGGGCAGCGTCTATCACATGACCAAGACGCTTGATCAGCTGCTCTTCCTTTACTACAACAAGAACGACCAGGTCCGCATCACCGACCTGCACCAGGGCATCGTCTGGGGCACCAACACCGAAGCCACCGATCGGGACCCCAGGCTGACCAACCGCTTCGACTACGACGGTGACTACGGCACCGTGCTCAACCGCTTTCTGATGCAGGCGGCGATCGGCTATCCGCTGACGGTGCACGGCACCGGCGGCCAGAGCCGCGCCTTCATCCACATTCGCGATTCGGTCAAATGCGTGCAGCTGGCGCTCGAAAATCCCCCCACCCGGGGTGAGCGGGTCAAGATCTTCAACCAGATGACCGAGAGCCACCAGGTGGCCGAGCTGGCCAAAAAGGTCGCCGGGCTCACCGGCGCCCAGATCAACCACCTGCCCAACCCTCGCAACGAAGCGGTCGAAAACGACCTGATCGTTGACAACCGCTGCTTCATCGAACTGGGCCTCAAGCCCACCACCCTCGATGACGGCCTGCTGGCCGAAGTCGTCGATGTGGCACGCCGCTGGGCTGACCGCTGCGACCGCAGCCGCATCCCCTGTGTGTCGGCCTGGACCCAGACCCAGGCCAAGGCCATCCAGACCGTCTGAGTCAGCCCCTGCCCCGCCCTGCGGCCCCTGCCTTGAAAATCGCCCTGTTCACCGAAACCTTCCTGCCCAAGGTGGACGGGATCGTGACGCGACTCACCAAAACGGTGCAGCATCTCGTCGCAGCCGGCGATGAGGTGCTCATCTTCTGCCCCGAAGGTGCCCCACCTGACTACTGCGGTGCCCGGGTTGTGGGGGTGCCGGCGATGCCGCTGCCCCTCTACCCGGAACTGAAGCTGGCCCTGCCCCGACCGGCCGTGGCCGAAGCCCTCGAGCAGTTCGGCCCCGACCTGGTGCATGTGGTCAATCCGGCGGTGCTGGGCCTGGGCGGCATCTGGCTGGCCAGGACCAAGGGGTATCCCCTGGTGGCCAGCTATCACACCCACCTGCCCAAATACCTGGAGCACTACGGCATGGGCATGCTGGAGCCCTTGCTGTGGGAACTGCTCAAGGCGGCCCACAACCAGGCGGCGCTCAACCTGTGCACCTCCACGGCGATGGTGCAGGAACTGAGCGACAAGGGGATTCAGCACACGGCCCTGTGGCAACGGGGGGTCGACACCGAGCTGTTCAGGCCCGAGCTGCGCAGCCAGGCGATGCGCGAGCGGCTGCTGAACGGCCGCAGCGACACCGGCCAGCTGCTGCTGTACATCGGCCGTCTTTCGGCCGAGAAACAGATCGAGCGCATCCGCCCGGTGCTGGATGCCATGCCCGACGCCCGCCTAGCCCTGGTGGGCGATGGCCCCTACCGCCAGCAGCTCGAGACGCTGTTTGCCGGCAGCGCCACCCACTTTGTGGGCTATCTGGCCGGAGAGGATCTGGCGGCCGCCTATGCCAGCGGCGATGCCTTTCTGTTTCCCAGCAGCACCGAAACCCTAGGCCTGGTCCTGCTGGAGGCGATGGCGGCCGGTTGTCCGGTGGTAGCTGCCAACCGCGGCGGCATCCCCGACATCGTCAGCGATGGCGTCAACGGCTGCCTCTATGAACCCGATGGGGCCGACGGTGGGGCCGGCAGTCTGACGGCCGCCACCCGCCGCCTGCTGGACGACCGCACCCGCCTGCAGGAGCTGCGCGGCGCAGCCCGCCGCGAAGCCGAGCGCTGGGGCTGGGGTGGAGCGACAGAACAACTGCGCGGGTACTACCGCCAGGTGCTCAACCCGCTGGCCTGTTCAGTCTGAACCAGGTGGTCATCAGCGCCTTGACCATCGGCGCCGCCACGGTGCCGCCATACCCTCCGGAGTTCTCGCCGAAAGCGACGATCACCAGGGTGGGTTTGTCCGCCGGGGCATAGCCGCCGAACCAGGCATGATCCGGTCGTGGCGGATCCTCGGCGGTGCCGGTCTTGCCAGCCACCGGTGGCAGCTTGGAGTCATTCAGCAAGCGAGCCGTGCCATCGGTGACGACCATCCGCAAGCCCTGGCGCACAACCGCCAGGGTGGCGGCCTTGAGGCCGATCTTCTGGCGGCGGGTGGGCCGCTCGACCAGATGGGGGGTCACCAGCCAGCCGCCATTGGCCACGGCTGCATACAACCGAGCCATCTGGATCGGCGTGACCTGCAAGGCCCCCTGACCGATCGCCGAGGTGATCGAATCGACCGGCGTCCACGGCTCCCCCAGCACGGCCTTTTTCCAGGCTGGATCCCCCAGCAGACCGTCACTTTCCTCTTCGGCCAGCTCGATGCCGGTGGGGGAGCCGTAACCCAGTCGGCGGGCCGCCCGAAACAACGGATCAGGCCCCATGCGCAGACCGATCCGGTAATAGAAGGTGTTGCTACTGACCGCCAGGGCCAACGGAAACCCGATCATGCCGTGGGCGCCGTGATCGCCATAGCAGAGGCCGGCATAACAGAACGAACGGGTGGTCAGCACCTTGGAGTCAGGCCGGTAAAGGCCCGATTCCAGGGCGGCGATGGTGGTGACGATCTTGAACGTGCTGGCCGGGGGAAAACCGCGAAACGCGCGGTTCAGCAGCGGTGCATCCGGACGGTTTAGGTCGGCCCACTGACGCACGGTCGGCCCGTCCGAAAACAGGTTGGGATCAAAGGTGGGGCGGCTGGCCATGGCCCGGATCGCACCGGTCTGGGGATCCATCGCCACGATCGCCCCCTTGCGAACCCCGTTGAGGGCCTGTTCTGCGACCCGCTGCAGCTGCAGATCGAGGGTCAGCCGCAGGTCGCCGCCCGCCTTGGCGGGCTTGTCGCCAAGGATGCGCTGCACCTGGCCGGCGGCGTTGACCTCGACCTGCTGACCACCCCATTCGCCGCGCAGCCTGGATTCATAGACCTTCTCCAGGCCACTGCGCCCCACCCGATCGCGAATGCGGTAGCCCTTCGCCCGCAGGTGTTCGTATTCCTGTTCGGTGATGCCGCTGGTGTAACCGAGCACGTGGGCGCCCAGGCTGCCGTGGGGATAGCTGCGCAGCACATCGCTGTCGACCTCGGCCCCGGGCAGGGCCTCGGCCTGCTCCCGGAAGCGCAGCACCTGCTCAGGCTTGAGGCTCGAGGCCAGCAGGATGCGAAACCCCTCTGGATTCGCCCCCTCAGTGCGCCGGCGCTCGAGCTGGGCAGGCGGGATCGACAGCAGGGTGCTGAGGCGATCGCGCAGGGCGGGCCAACGGGCCGGCGTGACCTCACGGGGCTGGATGTAGAGGCTGTAGGTCAAGCGGTTGGTCGCCAGCACCTGGCCCTGGCGATCGAGCAGACGGCCGCGAATGGGATTGCGCGCCATCAGGCGGATGCGGTTCTCGTCGGCCAGGGTGCGGTAATGGGCCCCCTGCACGATCTGCAGCACCACCAATCGCGCCAGCATCGCGCCGGCGCAGACCAGGACGACCAGCAGCAGCCCCAGGGACTGACGGGACTGGCCGGTGCGGCGTTGCTGGGATGGGGACCCGAACACCGTCAGGCGGGTCGCTCGAGCCGGGCTTCGAGCTGGACCAGACGCTGCTCCATCGCCTGCAGGCGCGCCAACAGCGCAGCCTCGTCAGGCAGGGCCTGCAACGGCGGCTCGTGGGGTGAGGCATCGGGGGGCGTCTGCTCCACCCGCACATCGACCTTCATCACCGGATTGCCAAGGCCCGGCGAGACCCGGTCCAGCCCATCCCGCAGCTGACTGGCCAGCGGCTCCCCCTCCTGGCGCAGCTTGGAAAGGGGATCGGTGCCTGCCTCGGCAGCTGAAAAGCCGGCCACCACGTCTTTGAGGCCCCCTTTGCGGGCACGCTCCACCACGGCAACGCCAACGGGCAGCAGATCCTGCATCAGCCGAAGGCGCAGCTTGTCGAGGGGATCGGCGGCCATGGGCTTGCCTGCACACCAGGGGAGTTCAGTCTGACGCCCGGGGTGGCCTCAGCGTTGCTGCGTCGGGGCCACCCCCGGAGCGACGATCATCGGCCGGCAGCTCTGCTGGGCGCCCCACCACCAGCCGGCCCCCACGGCCAGCACCAACAGGGCAGCCAGGGGCAACAAGGACTGGCGGGTGACATCGAGGGCCGCCCATTCGAGCCAGGAGCGCAGCACCCGCTCACGGTCAAAACGCCGGCGCTCCCGGACCTGTTGCTGCTCGCGCCGCCGCAGGGACCGGCTGACCCAACGCTCAAAGGCCCGCTTCTTGGTCACGGCCATCTTGCGCTCAACCTCGAGCAGCTGACCGGGGGTGAGCTCCGGGTTGAAGGTGCTGATCAGCTCAAGCGTCTTGAGGAACATCTCGACCGCCCCGTCCTTGATGGCGCGGTCCTCGTCCTCCAGCAGATCCCAGGCCAGCTCGGGGTAAAAGCGGCTGCGATTGCTATGGATCTGCTCTTCGTCCAGCTGACCGGGCTCCCTGAGCCAGCGGTCGGTGTTGGCGTCAAACCGCCGCCAGTAGAGGAACGGATTGAGGTAAACGGTCTTGCCAGCCAGCTGAATGCTGTCCTGCTGCAGCCGACGCTGCAGCTGCAGGTCCTGATCCGGAGTCGTCGTAGAAGAGACGGCGGTCACAGTGCCTGAGGTTGGGAACCGAGGGTACCCAACAGCGGCCCGCACCGCCATGGCCCTATTCCCACTCGATCGTGCCCGGAGGCTTGCTGGTGATGTCGAGCACCACCCGGTTGACCCCCTTGACCTCGTTGACGATGCGGTTGGAGATGGTCTCCAGCAGGTCATAGGGCAGACGCGACCAGTCGGCGGTCATGCCGTCCTCACTGGAGACGCAGCGCAGCACCACTGGGAACGCATAGGTGCGCTTGTCGCCCATGACGCCGACACTGCGCACCGGCAACAACACGGCAAAGGCCTGCCAGATCTCGTCGTACAGGCCGGCATCGCGGATCTCTTCACGCACGATCAGATCGGCATCCCGCAGGATGTCGAGCTTGTCGTCGGTGACTTCGCCCAGGATGCGGATGGCCAGCCCCGGCCCGGGGAAGGGGTGCCGGCCGACGATCTCCTGCGGCAGACCAAGGCTGCGACCCACCTTGCGCACCTCGTCCTTGAACAGGCGGCGCAGGGGCTCGACCAGCTTGAACTGCAGGTCCTTGGGCAGGCCGCCGACGTTGTGGTGGCTCTTGATCTTGACCGCGACGCGCTCACCGGTCTTGGGATCGACGTTGGTGCCAGCGCTCTCGATCACATCGGGATACAGGGTTCCCTGGGCGAGGTAATCAAAAGGTCCCAGGCGCTTGCTCTCCTCCTCAAACACGCGAATGAATTCGGTCCCGATCAGCTTGCGCTTCTCTTCAGGATCGGTGACGCCGGCAAGCTTGTTGATGAAACGCTCGCGCGCATTGATGTATTCGACATTGATGTGGAACTTGCGATCAAAGAAGTCCATCAAAAACTCGGGCTCTCCTTTGCGCATGAAGCCCTGATCAATGAACATGCACGTCAGCTGATCGCCGATCGCCTTGTGCAGCAAAAAGGCCAGGGTCGACGAGTCAACGCCGCCCGAGAGCGCGAGCAGGACACGCTTGTCACCGACCTGGGCGCGCACATCGGCGATCGCTTCGTCGATGAACGCTGCCGTGGTCCAGTCGGGCTCGCAACCACAGATGTGGTACACGAAGTTGCGAATCAAGGCCATGCCGCAGATGGAATGAACCACCTCGGGATGAAACTGCACGCCATACAAGTGGCGCGCGTGATCGGCGACGGCTGCCTCGGGGGTGTTGTCGGTGTGGGCCAGACGCACAAACCCATCAGGCAAGCGCTCGACCGAATCGCCATGGCTCATCCACATCGTCGAGCCGTCCTCGACATTGGTGAGCAGATCGGTCGGATCATCGACAAACAGGGGTGCCTTGCCGTATTCGGCGCGGCCGGCAGCCACCACCGAGCCCCCCAGCTGCTGCACCATCAGCTGCATGCCATAACAGACACCCAGCACGGGGATGCCCAGCTCCCAGAGTCCCGGGTCACACAGCGGCGCCCCCGGTTCGTACACCGAGCTGGGGCCGCCGCTGAGAATGATCCCCTTCGGAGCCAGGCGACGCAGCTCCTCGGCGCTGGTGGTGTGGCTCATCACCAGTGAAAAGACCTCGGTCTCGCGCACCCGACGGGCGATCAGCTCCGAGTACTGGGAGCCGAAATCGAGAATCACCACCGCTGGGTAGCGCGAGGAACCGGAGGCTGCGTCGATCGGGGCGGACATGGACTTGCGCTCGCTGCCGGGCATTCGGACAACCCTAGGAGCCCCCCTGAAGCCTGGCCAACAGCACAGCGCCTGCGGGCCCCTGGGCGCAGATGCGGCGCTGGCGATCAAACAGCACTGCACCCACCCCAGGGCGACCGTGGCCATGGCGCTGCAGATAGTCGGAACAACGGGTCTCAATCGCCTGCACCAGGCGCCGGCGCAACTGCGCCGTCAACTGGGGCTGTTGCTGCTCCAGCTGGCGCAGCCCCTCGTCGACGGTGGCGGCGCGATGCAGGGTGGCCAGGGCCTCGCCGCTCAGCCCCTCCAGGGCTGCCAGGGCGGTGAGGATCTCGGCACGGCCGTCGGCCAGGTGGTGGTGGGTGTGAAAGATGCCCCCGGCCAGCTTGATCAACTTGCCCTGGTAGCCGAACAGCAACAGCTGCTGCACCCCCGCTTCGGCGGCAGCGACCAGCAGCGGCCCAATCCAGTTGCCCGCCTTGACCA
>JBJOHB010000117.1:0-3952 GCA_046047915.1 Cyanobacteriota bacterium | reverse complement strand
GCCCCCTAACGGGTTGAGGTTCGCCAAAGGCCGCCTTGCCAGCGCAGCTGGCACAGCGGCCGCCGCCGACCCTCAACCCATTCGGGGGCAGGAGAGACTCACCGCTGGCGCCTAGTTCGGGGCGCTAGTCGCAGCGGTTGGTCTTGCCAGCTTCGCTGCCGCGGCCAGCCTCTTAGCCCCTGCAGCCCTCCCCGCCGCTCCTGGTCCCGGCTCCTGGACGCAGAGGCTGGTGTTGCCAGCCCAGCTGGCACAACCAGCCGGCGCGCCCAGGAGCCGGCCCCCCCTATGGGTGGTCGGTAGATTAAGGAGTCAGCGGGAGCTCCATGACCCACGTCCCCTCGGCCGGCAAGGCAACCCTGGCGCAGGGGGCGCGCGGCGGCCAGGCCACCAAGTTCGTGTTCGTGACGGGTGGTGTGGTGTCGAGCATCGGCAAGGGCATCGTGGCCGCCAGCCTGGGTCGCCTGCTCAAGAGCCGGGGCTACCGGGTGTCGATCGTCAAGCTCGATCCGTACCTCAACGTGGATCCGGGGACGATGAGCCCTTACCAGCACGGTGAGGTGTTCGTCACCGAGGACGGCGCCGAGACCGACCTGGACCTGGGCCATTACGAACGCTTCACCGACACGGCGATGTCACGGCTGAACAGCGTGACCACCGGCTCGATTTATCAGGCTGTCATCAACAAAGAGCGCCGCGGCGATTACAACGGCGGCACGGTGCAGGTGATCCCCCACATCACCGGTGAGATCCGTGAGCGCATCCATCGGGTGGCCGCCAACTCGGGGGCCGATGTGGTGATCACCGAGATCGGTGGCACCGTCGGCGACATCGAATCGCTGCCCTTTCTGGAAGCCATCCGCGAATTCAGGGGGGACGTCGGCCGCCATGACACGGCCTATGTGCACGTGACCCTGCTGCCCTACATCGGCACCTCGGGCGAGCTCAAGACCAAACCCACCCAACACTCGGTCAAGGAACTGCGTTCGATCGGCATCCAGCCCGATGTGCTGGTCTGCCGCAGCGACCGACCGATCAACGAGGACCTCAAAGCAAAAATCGGCGGCTTCTGCGGCGTGCCCACCCGCGGTGTGATTCAGGCCCTGGATGCCGACAGCATCTATGCGGTGCCGCTGGCGATGGAGCGGGAGGGGCTCTGCCGCGAAGTGCTCGATGTGCTGCGGCTCGACGACCATGACAGCGACATGGCCAGCTGGGCCCAGCTGGTGGCACGGCTGCGCAACCCCGGTCCGGCCGTCAAGGTGGCCCTGGTCGGCAAGTACGTCCAGCTCAACGACGCCTACCTGTCGGTGGTCGAAGCCCTGCGGCACGCCTGCATCGCCCGTGATGCCTGCCTCGATCTCCACTGGATCTGCGCGGAACAGATCGAAACCCAGGGGGCCGAAGCCCTGCTGTCGGGCATGGATGCGGTAGTAGTGCCCGGCGGCTTCGGCAACCGGGGGGTCGACGGCAAGGTGGCGGCGATTCGCTGGGCCCGCGAACAACGGGTGCCCTTCCTGGGCCTGTGTCTGGGCATGCAGTGCGCCGTGATCGAATGGGCGCGCAATCAGGCGGGTCTCGACGGGGCCACCAGCGCCGAACTGGACCCCGACACCCCCCATCCGGTGATCCACCTGCTGCCCGAGCAGCAGGACGTGATCGATCTGGGCGGCACCATGCGGCTGGGGGTCTACCCCTGCCGGCTGAGCCCGGGCACCATGGGTCATCAGCTCTACGGCGATGAGGTGGTCTACGAGCGCCACCGTCACCGCTATGAGTTCAATAACGCTTACCGCAACCTGTTCCTGGAATCGGGATACGAGATCAGCGGCACCTCGCCCGATGGCCGCCTGGTCGAGCTGATCGAGCTCAAGGGCCATCCGTTCTTCACGGCCTGTCAGTACCACCCCGAATTTCTGTCGCGGCCCGGCAAACCCCATCCCCTGTTTGAGGGGCTGATCGCCGCGGCCCAACAACGGCTGCCACGCTCGCCGGCAGAACTGCAGCAGAGCCGCGGCAGTGGCGACCCAGCCGCCAGCCTGAGCCATCCATAGGGTTTCGGGACTCAACCCGAGACCTCGATGGCGTCCACGTCTGCCGCCCAGTCGCCCCAGCGCGATCTGGTGTCCCTGCTGCCCTGGTTCGCCAGCCTGCTGCTGCTGCTTTACGGGGTCGGCGTGGTCGGCAACGTCATTCCCCTGCAGCTGACGTCGCCGCAATGGCAGCTGCGCCTCTGCGAGGCCCTGATCAACCAGGTGCCGCTGGTGCTGATGGGGCTGGCCCTGGCCGTGATCGGCCAACGCTGGGATCCCCAGGGCGTGGTGAACAACCGCATCCTGCGCTGGACCACGCGGGCGGCGCTGCCGCTGACCCTGGGATTTGCCCTGTTGATCCCCCTGCAAGGGGCCGCCAGCCTGCGGATCCTGCAGACGACCAACCGCAACAGCGCTGCCCTGATCTCGGCCACCGAACGCAATCTGAAAGTGGCCCGCCAACAGATCAACCAGGCCGGCTCCAGCGCCGAACTGTCGGCGATCGCCGAGCAGCTGCCGACCCGGCTGCCGCCGCTGGAGCAACTAGGCAACGGCGTCAGCGCCCAACAACAGCAACTGCTGCAGGTGCTGGACCAACTGCGCGGCCGCACCGTGCTGCAGGTGCAGGTCAACCGCCAGCAACAGCAGACGCTGCTGCTGCGCAACAGCATGCGGCTGAGCTTGGTGGCCGCCCTGCTGGCCTGCCTGTTTCAACAGGCCCGGCCCCAACGGCAGGCCCGTGCGGCCACGCCGCGACGCAGCCGCAAGGCCCAGCCGCGCAACCAGACCCTGGTGGCTGATCTGGCCCGTTACTGCAACGGTGACGACGGCGGCCGCGGCTGAAGCTCGAGCAACAGCGCCTGCAGCGTTCCCTGGGGCGGACGTTCCAGGCGCTGCAGCACGGCCGTCAGCGCCTGTTGCGTTGCCGCGCCTGCCGGGGCGCCACCTGGATCGTCCAGAAACACGTCAACGCGACCGTCGCTGTACAAGACCACCGGCACCAACAGTGCCCGGTCCAACCGTGGCCAGCTGCTGTGCAGCACCCGCGCCGGCTGCCAAGCCAACCGGGACCGGGGCGGCAACACCTGCCGCATCTGGCGGCGCCAGCGTGAGGGCAGGGCTGCCAGGGGATCGGCACTGTTGCGCTGGCGTCCCTGTTCGGCCAGGGCCACGGGCGACAGCGGCGGTGCATCCAGGTCCTGGCGCGTCACCAGCCCGCCCAACTGCTCGGCAGGGGTGAACTGCAGCAGCCACAGCGACTGGGCCCGGAGTGGACACCCCAGCGGCACCAGCCCCAACTGCAACGCAACCAGAAGGCAGAGGCCGGGTGTCAGGCGCCGGGCCCGTGCCAGTTCAGGGCGAATAGGAGCGATACAGCCACCAGTAGTTGCCCACCGTTGCCAGGGGCACCAGCACCTGGTTGAGCACATCAAGGGATTTGGCATACAGGGTGCGATGCACAATCACGGTGTCGTTGTTCTGCAGCGGCGGATTGAACGCCTCCGAGACGTTCTGCTGGTCCCGCAGGGTGATGAACTCGCGCCGGGTGGTGCCGTCGCGGCTGACCCGCACCAGCTCGACCTGGCGGCTGCGACCCCGCCAGGGCACCGCACCTCCGGCCGCCAGAACCGCCTCGACCATGGCCGTTCCCGAGGGCAGATCAAGCCGCCCGGGCGAGCGCACCTCACCGATCACGTTGACGCGAATCGTCTGAGGTCGCAGGTTGGTGGCGGCCAGAGCCAGCACCTGGGGATCGACCACAGCGGTGGCCGCCAGGCGTCCCAGGCGCAGGGTGTCACCGTCCAGCAGGGTCGGGTTCTGACGCTGATCCCCGCGCTGCAGCAGCGCAGCCAGATCGAGACGCTGCAGCAGGCCCCGCCCCTGGGGACGCTCGAGCGCCACCGCCTGCAGATCGGCCTGCA
>JBJOHB010000116.1:0-6318 GCA_046047915.1 Cyanobacteriota bacterium | reverse complement strand
ACCGCATCGACCTCGAGGGTCTCCACCGGCTCGCGGGTTTTCATGTCGACCAGCTCGATCTTGACCGGGCAACCCGGGGTGATCGTTTGGGCCAACACACCGGCGCGGGCGTCGATGTCGCGGCCATCCAGCAGATGGCGGGCGGCGATCTTGGCGATGTCGGGGTCAAAGGTGGGCAGCACCCGATCGAGGGCCTCGATCACGGTCACTTCGCAGCCCAGGGCGGTGTACACGTCCGCAAATTCGAGGCCGATGTAGCCGCTGCCGATGATCGCCATCCAGCGGGGCAGCCACTCGAGGCTCACCGCCTCATCGCTGGTGAACACGGTGCGGCCGTCGGTCTCAATGCCGGGTGGCACAAAGGGCTCAGAGCCCGTGGCGATGATCACCTCCTTGGCGCGGTAGGTGCGCTCGAGGCCACTGCCGCTCTCGCGCACGACCACCTGCTGGGGCCCGGCCAGCCGGCCTTCGCCCCGCAGGATCGTGGCGCCGACCCGCTCGAGGGTTTTGGTGAGGTTGGTGCGGATTGTGGCCACCAGCTGGTTGGCGTGGTCGGCAATCTTTTGCCGCTCAAAACGCACCGGCCCGGCGTGGATGCCGAACTGGGCCAAGTGTTCCTTGTCGGCCAGTTCGCGCACGCGGCCGCTGGCCGCCAGCAGGGCCTTGGAGGGCACGCAACCGCGGTTGACGCAGGTGCCGCCCATGTCGCGGCTTTCGACGATGGCCACCTTGAGGCCGTGCTCGCAGCCATGCTTGGCCGCATCGAAGCCGCCGTAACCGGCCCCGATCACCAGCACATCGAAATCAAAGCTGCCGTCGCTCACGGGGGCCGTCCCTCAGTTGCCGGGCATTCTCTCCTGCCGCCAGCGCTCCAGCAGCAACGGCGCTGCGGCCACCGCCACATTGAGCGATTCGACGGCGTCGCTGTGGGGAATGCAAACCCGCTGGGTGGCCTGCTCCAACAGCGTGGCCGAGAGCCCCGCACCCTCGGCCCCCAGCAGCAGCAGGGTGGGCCGGCGCCAGTCGAGCAGCCAGTAGGGCCGGCTATCGGCTGCAGCCGGTGGCACGGCGGCCACCACCTGGCTGCCGCCAGCCACGGCCTGCTGCACCAGGGCGATTACGCCGTCCCGTTCGAGCCGCTGCTGGGGCAAGGCCAAGGCGGCCCCGGCCGAGGCGCGCAGCACCTTGGGTTGCAGCGGATCGGCACCACCGGCCAGCCACACTTGCTGAATGCCGGCTGCCAGGGCGGTGCGCAGCAGCGTGCCCAGGTTGCCCGGGTCCTGAATGCCGTCGAGCACCAGCACAAAGTCGGTGCCCTGATCAGCCGGTGACGGTGGTTGCAGCGTCAGCACCACGCCATCGGGATGGTCGGTGGTGGCCACGGCGGCCAGCACCTCCTGGCTGACCAGGATCGGCTCGGCGTCCAAGGCCTGTAGCAGCGGGCCATGGCGGGTGCACCAGTCATCGGTGACCAACAGGTGCTGCGGTGTCAGCCCAAGCCTCACCACTTCTTGTACCAGGTGGGTGCCCTCGACCAGCAGCAACCCTTGCTCCCTGCGGCCGACAGGGGTGTGCAGCTGGCGCAGCTGCCGCACAAGCGGGTTGCGGCGGCTGGTGATCAAGGCGGGTTCAGAAGCTCTGAACGCGGCGCACATGCATGCCGTCGTCGATGCTGAGGTGCTTGCCGTCGAGTTCGAGACCCCGGACGGCAGCGATTTCGCCCTTGAGCCCCTCGGCCTGGAGATTTTCGACCATTTTCTTGATCAGCACGTCCTCGACAGTGGATTGATCCAATCCATCGGGAGTCAAGCTCTCAAGGAACTTGCCGAGTTTGGCGGCGACCAGCTCGGAGGCGTTGTTGATCTTGAGAACGATCATAAAAAAGATGCGGATGGGGAGACTTGAACTCCCACGACATTGCTGCCACTAGTACCTGAAACTAGCGCGTCTACCAATTCCGCCACATCCGCGTGACGTTGCGCCCGCAGGCACTTGTGCACCATAGGGCATGGGGGGTAGGGCCGAAACCAGCCACTAGGTGCCGGAACTGGGAAACCAGTTCTTGCTCTGGCGGTCTAGACGGTCTCACTTTTTGTTGTCAAGATGCGCGGCATCCACCGGACAGCCCCTGCCATGACACTCGCCGCTGTCCGGTCCAGCGTGGTTCTCAATCCCCAGCTTGAGATCGCCGGCGGGCGGCAGCTCAGCGGTGAGCTCACCGTCAGCGGTGCCAAAAACTCAGCTCTGGTGCTGATGGCCACCTGCCTGTTAAGCCGCGACACGATTCGCCTGCGCAACGTGCCGCCCCTGACCGACATCACCGGCATGGGCGAAATGCTCTCCAGCCTCGGTGCCCAGGTGGTGCGCAAGGGCGACATGCTCGAGCTGACCGGCGATCGCATCAACAATGCGGCCGCTCCCTATGAACTGGTGAACAGCCTGCGGGCCAGCTTTTTCTGCATTGGCCCCCTGTTGGCTCGCATGGGCATGGCCCGGGTGCCGCTGCCGGGTGGTTGCCAGATCGGCACCCGGCCGGTCGTTGAGCACGTCAAGGGGCTCAAGGCCATGGGCGCCCAGGTGACCATTGAGCATGGCGTCGTCAATGCGGTTGTGCCCGGCCGCGGCCACCGGCTCACAGGCGGTCGCATTCACCTGGATTGCCCCAGCGTCGGCGCCACCGAAACCCTGATGATGGCTGCCGTGCTCGCCGATGGCGAGACCGTGATCGACAACGCTGCCCAGGAGCCCGAAGTGGTCGATCTGGCAGCGTTGCTGATCGCCATGGGGGCCCGGGTGCGTGGCGCCGGCACCCCCACGATCACGATCGTTGGGGTCGAGCGCCTGCATGGCGCCGACTATGCGGTCATCCCGGATCGCATCGAAGCCGGCACCTTGCTGCTGGCGGCGGCGATCACCCGCTCCAACCTGCGCATCACCCCGGTGATCCCCGAGCATCTCGGGGCGGTGATCACCAAGCTCGAAGAGGCCGGCTGCGTGATCAAGCACGACGGCATTGGCGTCACGATCAAAGCCCGCCAGATCAATGCCGTCGATCTGCGCACCCAACCCTTTCCGGGTTTTCCGACCGACCTGCAGGCCCCGTTCATGAGCCTGCTGGCCACGGCCCGGGGCACCAGCGTGATCACCGAAAACATCTTCGAGAACCGTCTGCAGCACGTGGCCGAGCTGCAGCGCATGGGAGCGGCGATCCGCATGCAGGGCAACACCGCCTTTGTCGAGGGTGTGCCGCGGCTCAGTGGCGCACCGGTGCAAGGCACCGATCTGCGCGCCGCGGCGGCCATGGTGCTGGCCGGCCTGGCTGCCGATGGCATCACCACCGTGCGGGGCATCGAATACCTCGATCGGGGTTACGCGTTCCTTGAAGAAAAGCTCAATGCCGTCGGAGCTCTGATCAGGCGGGTCGACGCCACGTAAGCTCGCCAGTGCGGGAGCGTGCCGGAATTGGTAGACGGACTCGACTCAAAATCGAGCGCCTTCGGGCATGTGGGTTCGAGTCCCACCGCTCCCATCCATCCCGTGATGGACACCTACGCCCGCTTCCCGGTTGAGCTGGTTCGGGGCAAAGGTGTCTGGGTCTGGGACCAGCGCGGCAAGCGTTACCTCGACTGTGTCGCCGGCATCGCCGTCAACACCCTGGGTCACAGCGACCCCAGCCTGCGCCGGGCCCTTGGGAGCCAGCTGGGCCGCCTGCAGCACGTCTCGAACCTGTACCGGATTCCGGAGCAGGAACAGCTGGCCGCCGGGATCGTGGCCCGCAGTTGCTTTGATCGGGTTTTCTTCTGCAACTCGGGCGCCGAAGCCAACGAGGCCGCCATCAAGCTGGCCCGCAAACATGGCCACAGCGTGCGCGGCATCCCGGCCGAGCAGGCGCCGCTGATCCTGACGGCCCAGGCCAGCTTTCATGGCCGCACCCTGGCTGCTGTCACCGCCACCGGTCAGCCCAAGTACCACCATGGCTTCGAGCCGATGGTGCAGGGATTCCGCTACTTCCCTTACAACGACACGGCTGCGTTTGAGGCGCTGCTGGCCCAGTGCGAAGCGCCAGGGCCGCGGGTGGCAGCAGTGCTGCTCGAGCCCCTCCAGGGCGAAGGCGGGGTGATCCCGGGGGACCCGGCCTTCTTTGCCCGGGTGCGCCAGCTGTGCGATCAGCACGGGATCCTGCTGATCTTTGATGAGGTGCAGATCGGGGTCGGCCGCAGCGGCCGGCTCTGGGGCTACGAGCGTCTGGGTGTGGAACCGGACGCCATCACCCTGGCCAAGGGCCTGGGCGGGAGCTTCCCGATCGGGGCTCTGGCAGTCAAAGCGGCCGCCGATCACTTCAGGCCGGGCGAGCATGCCAGCACCTTTGGCGGCAACCCGATGGCCTGCCGGGCCGGCCTCACGGTGCTCGAGCAGATCGAGCGCCGGCGGCTGCTGACGCACGTCGATCGCATGGGCGAGCTGCTCCAGCAGCTGCTGGGCGAGCTGGTGGCCCGCCATCGCCAGCTGTTGGACGCCAGCCGCGGCTGGGGGCTGCTGCAGGGCCTGGTGCTGCGCGCTGATGCCGGTGTCACCGCCCCCGAGCTGGTCAAGGCCGCCCTGGATCAGGGCCTGCTGCTGGTACCGGCTGGGCCGACAGTGGTGCGCTTCGTGCCGCCGCTGGTGATCCAGCCGCGCCATCTGCGCCGGGCGGTCGCCAGCCTGGAGAGGGCTTTGCTGGCTGTTGTTGCTGGCGCCAAGGTTTGAGGCTGCACTGCCTTGTTGGCCGCACGCGACGACGACTTTGCCGATCTGATCGAGCCGTTTAGCCGCCGCGGCGTCGATCTGGGCCTCGAGCGGCTGCAGGCGGCCCTGGCCGCGCTGGGCCATCCCGAGCGGCAGTTTGCGGCCGTGCAGGTGGCCGGTACCAATGGCAAAGGCTCGATCTGCACCCTGGTGCACCAGGCCCTGCTGGCGGCGGGCATCAACGCCGGTCTGTACACCTCGCCGCACCTGCTGAGCTGGACCGAGCGCATGCGCCTGGGGGCTCGTCCGATTGCTTCGGCCGATCTACGCCGCCATCTCGAGCGAGCTTCACCCGTGGCCAAAGCCCATGAACTGACTCCGTTTGAACTGGTGACGGCGGCGGCGTTTCTGGCCTTTGCCGAGGCCGGGCTGCCCCTGGTGGTGCTCGAGGTGGGGCTGGGCGGCCGGCTGGATGCCACCAGCTGTCACAGCGACCGCAGTGTGATCGGCCTGGCCAGCATCGGCCTCGATCACCGCGAGTTTCTGGGCCCCGATCTGGCCAGCATCGCCGCCGAAAAAGCGGGCGTGCTGCAGGCGGCAGCGGTGGCAATCAGTGCACCCCAGGCGCCCCAGGTGACGGCCGTGCTGAACGCCCAGGCCCAGGCGCGCGGGGCGCTGTTGCGCTGGGTCGAACCCCTGCCGCAGAACGCGGCCGGCGATCTGTTGATCGACGGCCAGTGGACCCCCTGCGGTCTGCCGGGGGCGGTGCAGGCGGCCAACGGCGCCGTGGCCCTGGGCATCTGCCAGGCCCTGGGCCAACGGGGCTGGCCGATCGACAGCGCCGCCATCCGCGCCGGCTTTGCGGCGGCCCGCTGGCTGGGCCGGTTGCAGCAGGTGTGCTGGCGGGGGGTGCCCTTGCTGCTCGATGGCGCCCACAACCCCCCAGCAGCGGCGGCGTTGCGGGCCGAGCTTGATGCCCACCCCGAGCGCCATGGCTTGCGTGCGGGCCCACGCCACTGGGTGATCGGCATGCTGGCCAACAAGCAAGGGCCTGAGATCCTGCAGGCCCTGCTGGCTCCCGGCGATCGGGCCTGGATCGTGCCCGTCCCCGGCCATGCCAGTTGGAGCTGCGACCAATTGGCCAGCCAGCTGCAAGCCCACCCATCACTGGCAGCGGCCCTGCAACCGGCGCTGGACCTGGATCAGGGCCTGGCTGCCGCTGCCATCTCCAACCGGGACGGACTATCGAACCGGGACGGACTGGGTGAAATGCCTTCTGTTGTGGTGGCAGGTTCGCTTTATTTGATTGGCCATCTGCTCGCAGCCCAACCCTGAGCGTCTTACCCAGAGCGCCTAACCCTGGGTGCGGTGGCTGACGGGTGGGCGCAACGCCTCATGCGCATTCATGCGGCCTTCGTCCATGCCGCGTGCGTTCCCTGCCTGGTCCGTGCCCAGCTCGGTCCATATCCAGATCGGCCCTGTCCTTTCGGCTCCGTTTCTAGTGACATTCGCTAAACCATCTGTGAGCTTCCCCGCGTTCCACTGAGCTCCTGTGCATGTTTGCTGACTCCCTGCCGATCTCGCTGCCTTGAT
>JBJOHB010000115.1:0-11922 GCA_046047915.1 Cyanobacteriota bacterium | reverse complement strand
GTGGCCGACAGGTAACTGCCGCCGATGAACTCCAACAGCGGCGGCGGCTGATGCGGGGACGGCGGCTGGGCAAGCGGATCGAGCAGCCACAGGTCGCCGCTGGATCGCCAGCGGACCATGGATCAGGGCCTCTGCAGCCGTTGCAGGGCGGCCAGGGCCTCGCGCTGATGCGCGGCCCCGTCGAGCAGGTTGTTGAACACGTGCCGGATCACCCCGTCCGGATCGATCAAATAGGTCACCCGCCCCGGCAACAGACCCAGCACCGACGGCACGCCGAAAGCACGTCTCAGGGCGTTGCCGCGGTCCACCAGCAGCGGGTAGGGAAGCTGATGGCGACTGGCAAAGCGCTGGTGACTGGCCCCATCGTCACCGCTGACCCCCCAGACCTCGGCGCCCAGGGCCTGCAGGGCCCCATAGCCATCGCGAAAGGCACAGGCTTCTGCGGTGCAGCCGGGGGTGTCGTCCTTGGGATAGAAGAACAGCACCAGCCAGCGGCCCTCCAGCTGGTCGCTGCGCCGCTCGCTGCCCTGCTGATCGACGGCGGCCACCAGTGGCGCCCGGTCTCCGACTGCCAGTCCCATGCCTGCTCCCCAACGGGCCGCCACCCTAGACAGCTCTGAGACGATGGGGGATCCGGCAGGTCCAAAGGGGGCATGGTTGAAGCGAGCGACCAGTGGCAGCAGCGGGACCTGCTGGGACTGCTGGGCAACCCCATGCCACCTGAACCCAGCCCTGCCGAACCGGCGTCTGCAGAACCAGCGTCTGTCGAACCGACATCCCCTGGAGCAGTCGCGGCCCCAAGAACCCTGCTGATCCTGGACACCGAAACCACGGGCCTGAATCCAGCCCAGGGGCAGTGCATCGAGGTCGGCGCGATTCTGTTCGCCGTGGCCGAACGGGCCGTGTTGAGCCAGGTGTCCTTCCTGCTGCCCTGCGAGCACAACCCTGCTCAGCCGATCAACGGCATCGCCGCCGAGGTGACGCGGCTGAACCAGCCCTGGCAGGCCGGCCTGGCCTGCTTTGCGGCCATGGTCGAGGCCTGCGATGCGGTGCTGGCCCACAACGCCGCCTTCGATCGCCAATGGTTCACAGGCGGCGACGCGCTGCCGTCGATCCCGCGGCCCTGGATCTGCTCGATGGAGGACATCCACTGGCCGGCTGAACGCCAGCTGCGGCCCACCCCGTCGGTGCGTGACCTGGCCCTGGCCTATGGGGTTCCGGTCTGGGCTGCGCACCGAGCCCTGACCGACTGCATCTACCTGGCCCAGGTGCTCGAACGCTGTGAGCAGCTCGAACACCTGCTGCTGGCCGCCCTGGAACCCCGCCAGCTGTTTCGGGCCAAACTCGGCTACAACGAACGCCACCAGGCCAAACAGGCCGGCTTTCGCTGGAACGACCCGGTGCCCGGCGCCTGGACCAGGCGGCTGAGCCTGCGGGAGGCCCGGGCCCTGCCCTTTGCGGTCCAGGCGGTGGAAGCCGAGACCGACAACGCCGCCGCCTGAGGCTTCCAAAACGGGGATCCGGGTTCAAGCTGAGGGTGTGACCCCGAGGGTCCATGGTCAGTCGAGCGAAGCCGGGAGCAAGGCGGTTGCAACAGCAGCTGATGCAGTGGCAGGCGGCGCGCACCTGGGCACGGCTGATTCGCGAGGCTGAATGCCTCTGGCATGTGGACGTACGGGCCCTGCACCGCCTGGCCGCCGAAGAGCTGGGGCTGCTGCTGCAGGAGGTTCCGCCGCCGCTGCGTCCGCGGGTGAACCGCTGGCTGCGGGGCTATGGCGTCGTCACCCGCCTGGGTTGATCCCGCCGCTGCAAGGCTGCAGACGGTGGGCACAAAAAAACCGCTCCGAGGTGGAGCGGCTGAACACGATCGCTTCAGGAAGAAGGGATCGACCGGTGTGAAATCGGAGCGGCGGGATTTGAACCCACGACCCCCACTACCCCAAAGTGGTGCGCTACCAAGCTGCGCTACGCCCCGGTGACATGGAAGCTACCACAGCTCTTTGCGGCGCTTGATGCGCTGAAGCAGGCGGCCTGACAGCAGCTCGCGGGACTGGCCGGCATACCCGCCCAGGTGCAGCTGGCAGGCCAGCAAGCGCAGTTCGGCCAGGCTCATCGACGCCAGCCGCAGCTCGGGCAGCTGGCGCCAGGCCCGGGTCGGGGGCGGCAGTGCAGCCCCCCCCTGCCGGCCCAGCAACGTCAACAGGGCGCCGCTGGCCATCCACTCGGGGACCAGCACCACCAGAACCGCCAGCAGGCCATAGAGCTCGACCAAGCCCCTGGGCAGCGGGTGCAGCGGCTTGTCCCCCTGCGGGGCTGGCGGCAAGGGCGGAGGGCTCACAGGCTCAGGGACGAGGACGCCGGCGCAGACATGGGCATGGGCTCACTCTGCAGAGCGGTAGACCCGTCACGCCAGCGCAACGGGGGTTCGCTCGGCTGCAGACGCACTGTCCAGAACACCAGGGCAAAGCACAGGCCGATGGTGGCAACGATCGCCACGATCACCACGCGGTCAGGCAAGGGGGTCATCAGACGCTTTCGGTACGCATGCAGGTGGTGCGCTTGGGCAGCTGCTCGAGGATCAGTTGGTCCCCCCGCAGGATCAGGGTCATCAGCTCATTGCGGTAGACGATCCCCACAATCGGCGCTTCGCCGGGTGCTGGCTGTTGCGCCCGAAACAGGGTCATCCGGTAGCGACCGGTGAGCAACGAGGCCTGGGCATCGTTGCGCTCGATCACCACAGCTCCCTGGTCGGCGCACAGAAAGGTCTCCTTGGTCGCGTAGTCCTCCCACCAGGGGGACCCCATCGCCAGCAGTGGCAGTAACACGGCAGCAGCCAACATCGCCTGCGTCAGGGCACCTGGATGGGGGCATTGTCCCCGCGCAGCACGCAGTGGGCGATGCTCCAGTCGTAGGCCTGCCAGACCCGGGGATCCAGCCGAAACATGGCCCCCTCGAACGGTTCAAGCAACACGCCGCTGGGCTGGGCCGAGCAATAGGGCCGGCTGCCGGGCTTGGCCAGGTACTGCTGGTGGTACTCCTCGGCCGCAAAGAAGGGCACCCCGGCGCGGATCTCGGTCGTGATCGCGGCAAAACCGGCAGCACTCAGCTGACCCTGGTAGCGGTCGCGGCTCGCCAGGGCGAGCGGCAGCAGGGCCGGATCGTCGACAAAGATGCAGGAGCGGTACTGGCTGCCGCGATCATTGCCCTGGCGATCGCCCTGGGTTGGGTCATGGCACTCCCAGAACAACTTGAGCAGGTCGCTGAAATCGACCTGACGCTGGTCCCAGACGACCCGTACCACCTCGGCATGGCCGGTGCTGCCGCTGCAGACCTGTTGGTAGGTGGGCGCAGGTGAGGCACCGCCGGCATAACCGACGGCGGTGGTGACCACCCCCGGCAGACGCCAGAACCCCTTTTCGGCACCCCAGAAGCAACCGCAGCCAAACAGGGCCTCGCCCTGGTGGTCCTGTGGGGGAGCGGTGATCGGCGTCCCCAGCACCGCATGGACCCCGGCGGCCTTCAGCCGCCCATCGTTCTGAAACAGACCGAACACAACGTTGCCGTCACGGCCAACCAGCCTAGGCAGAACGCTGCTGAGAGGCTGAACCGCCCTGGGGCTCCAGCGCAATGTGGTTGAGCAGGGTGGTGGTAAAGGCGAACAGCAGAAACGGCAGCGACAGCACCAGGATCAGCCCGACGCCCACCAACGCGAACAGGGGCCTGCTGGCCCCCATCAAGGCCAGACCGGCGGCCAGGCTGACAAAGATCACCGCCATCCAGATCAGGATCTGGGCATAGATGTCACCAAAGGTGAGGGTGCAACGCAGCTGGTAGCGCTGGGGAGGCAGCGCTTGGCCGTCTTGGACCGAGGAGACCATGGTCAGGCCTGCAAACGGAGACACAAGACTCACCTAAGCCGGATTCGGCCCACCTGGCTGGAGGCCGCAACACTCGTTCAGACCACGGGGCTCTGCAGCTGCTGCGCAGCCTGCTGGCGCTCCCACAGCCGGCGGTAGGTTCCCTCGACCGCCAGCAGCTGCTGGTGCAGGCCCTGCTGCACCAAACGGCCGTTGTCCAGCACCAGCACCCGGTCGGCGCCGGCGGCGGCCGAGAGCTGGTGACTGATCATCAGCACGGTGCGCCCACCGGCCATGCCGGACTGCTGGCGCACCGACTGCAGGATTTCGGCGGCGGTGGTGTTGTCGACGCTGGCCAGAGCGTCGTCGAGCACCAGCAACGGCGCCTCCAGCAACAGGGCCCGTCCGAGGGCGGTGCGCTGCCGCTGGCCGCCGCTAAGGGTGATGCCCCGTTCGCCGACCAGGGTCTGATACCCGTCCGGAAACCCCTTGATGTCCCCCTCGAGCCGGGCCTGACGGGCCACCCGCTCGACCTCGGACAACGGCGCCGCCGGGTCGCCGTAGCGCAGGTTGTCGGCGAGGGTTGAGGTGAACAGAAATCCCTCCTGCGGCACCAGCGCCACCTGGCGGCGCAAATCCTCGAGGGCCAGGGCCGTGACGTCGACCCCATCGATCAGCAGTTGCCCCTGGGGCACCTCCACCAGTCGGCCCAGGGCCCTCGCCAGCGTGGTCTTACCGCAGCCCACCGGTCCGACCACCGCCACCAGCTCGCCGGGCTCGATCGCAAAGCTGACACCCGCCAGCGCGGGGCGTGCAGCACCGGGGTAGTAAACGGTCAGGTCGCGAGCCTCGACCCGTCCCCGCTGCTGGGCTGGAACCGACACGGGAACCGCTGGCGAGACGATGCGGGGGGTCCGGCTGAGCAGGTCTTCGACCCGTTCGAGGCTGACCTGGCCGGTCTGAAAGGTGTTGAGGGTGAAGCCGAGCAACGCCGTCGGAAACACCAATCGCTCGACAAACAGGATCAAGGCCACCAGATCGCCGATGGTCAGACGACCGCTCTCGAGCTGGCCGCTGCCCAGGGCCAGCAGCAACAGCAAGCTGAGGGAAGAGATGCCCTCCAATAACGGAAACAGGGTGCTGCGGGTGCGGGCCAGGTTGAGAGCCGCGTCGCGATAGACCCGGTTGCGGCCGGCGAACGCCGCCTGCTCGGTCGGCTCCTGGCCGTAGATCTTGATCGCGCTGATGCCGCTGAGGTCCTCCTGCACCAGATCGCTCAAGCCGGCGAGAGCCTCCTGCTGGCGGCGCTGCTGACGCATCATGCGGCCGCCGAACAGGCGCACCACCATCAACATCAGCGGGTAGAGGCCGACAGCAGCCAGGCTGAGCCAGGGGTCGATCGCCAGCATCGCCGGCAGGGTCAGGGCATAGGCCAGTGCTGTGTTGGTCAGGCTCAGCACGGCAAAGCCCAGCAGTCGCCTGACGTTTTCGACATCGCTGGTGGCCCGGCTGATCACCTCACCGCTGCCGGTGGTCTGCACCCAGCCCGGCTCCTGCAGCAGCAGATGGTCAAAAATCCGCTGCTTGAGATCGGCCTCGACCTGGCGCCCGACGCCAAACACCAACATCCGTGAATACAGCCGCACCCCTGCCATCAGGCTGGCCAGCACACCGATCAGCAGGGCCTGGCGCAGCACATCGCTGAGGGCGAATCCGTCCTGGAGGTCATCGACGACCCCGCGCACCAACAACGGAATGCTGACGCTCAACAGATTGACCACCACCAGGGCTGCCATGCCCAGCAGCACGATCCGGCGATGGGGACGCAAGTAACGCAGGATCAGGGCCAGCCGTGGAGCAGCCATGGGCACCATCGAGGCGGCAGAGTCAGGGCCAACCTAAAGACCGGCGGCAGCGGCCATGGGCAGCACGGACCAGAGCCACCCCCTGTACGCCAACGACCGAGACACCGTCGACCGGCTGCTGGCTGCCCAGTCCCCCACCGATGCCGACCTGGTCGATGCCGCCCGTTTGTGGCTGCGGTACCAGGGCTTTCCCGGTGCCCGGGATCTGCAGGAGGACCTGGCCAAGGCCTTGCGGCTGTGGGGCCTCGATCAGGACGGCCTGCACCAGCGCACGCGGGCCCTGTGGGCAGGGGGCTACCGACCGGTTCCCGCCGCCGCCGATGCCGTGGGGTCAGGCTTTGACACCACCGAGCAGGAGACCAGCTGACGGGAACGTCCGAAACCCTCGCCAATCCGGCCCCCTTCGGGTGATAGTGGACACGTCCCCATCACCCAGCCCGGCGTGCCCTGCACCCGGGCTTTTTTCTGCCTTGATCCGGGCCGAACGATGACCCAATCCCCCATGTCCCCCCTAGTGCTGGAGCAGCTCCTGCAGGGTCGCGATCTCAGCGCCGACCAGGCCGGATCGCTGATGGAGCTGTGGCTTCAGGGGGCGGTGGAACCGGTGATGACCGGGGCGCTGCTGGCCGGTCTGCGGGCCAAAGGGGTCAGCGGCGCCGAGCTGGCGGCCATGGCGGCGGTGCTGCGCGACGCCTGTGCCCTGCCCGCCGAACGCCCCAGCCGCCCCCTGGTGGACACCTGCGGCACCGGGGGTGCCAGCGTTGAGAGCGGGCTGGAGAGCTTCAACATCTCGACCGCCGTGGCCTTCACGGCGGCGGCCTGCGGTGTGACCGTTGCCAAGCACGGCAACCGCAGTGCCAGTGGCCGGGTGGGATCGGCCGATGTGCTTGAGGCCCTGGGCCTCAACCTGGGGGCCCCCACCGCCGATGCCCTCCAGGCCCTCGAGCACGTGGGTGTGACGTTTCTGTTCGCACCCGGTTGGCATCCATCCCTGGCTGGGCTGGCGCCGCTGCGCCGAGCCCTGGGGGTGCGCACGGTGTTCAACCTGCTGGGTCCACTGGTCAACCCCCTGCGACCCGAAGCCCACGTGCTGGGGGTGGCCAGGGCGGACCTGCTGGATCCGATGGCCGAGGCCCTCAGGCGGCTGGGCATGCGCCGGGCCGTGGTGGTCCATGGCCATGGCGGCCTCGATGAGGCCACCCTGTCAGGCCCCAGCGAGCTGCGCATCCTCTCGGACGGCACCCTGCGCAGCGAGCGACTCGACCCGGCGGCCCTTGGACTGACCCTGGCCCAGGGCGACGCCCTGCGCGGCGGCGATCTGACCACCAACAGCCAGATCCTGACCGCGGTGCTGCAGGGTCAGGGCACCCCTGCCCAGCGCGACGTGGTCGCCCTGAACACGGCGCTGGTGCTGTGGGTCGCCGAACGCTGCACCACCTTTGATGAGGGCGTCGCTCTGGCCGCCGACACCCTGGCCAGCGGTGCGGCCTGGCAGCGGCTTGAGGCCTTGCGCAGCGCTCTGGGCCACAGCGCTGGGGGATGATGCGATCAGACGCTGATGCCGAGGTCCTTGAGCCCGAGCCCTGAACCCCAATCGCCTGCTGCAGCCGAGGCCCTGTTGGTCCTCGCCGACGGCACCCTGTTGCGCGGCCAGGGCTTCGGGGCCCGGGGGACCGTCATCGGCGAGGTGGTGTTCAACACCGGCATGACCGGCTACCAGGAGGTGATCACCGATCCCAGCTACGCGGGACAGCTGGTCACCTTCACCTACCCGGAGCTGGGCAACACCGGCGTCAACGACGCCGACCGCGAAGCGGATCGCCCCTACGCCCGCGGGGTGATTGCCCGCGAACTGTCCCCGGTGGCCAGCAACTGGCGCGCCGAGGGGGACCTGGACCACTGGCTCAGCGACCACGGGGTGGTGGGCATCCGTGGGGTCGACACCCGTGCCCTGGTCCGCCACCTGCGGGAGGGCGGGGCGATCAATGGCGCCATCAGCACCGACGGCACCGCGCCGGCCCAGCTGCTGCAGCAGGTGCGGTCGGCACCCTCGATGGGCGGCCTCAACCTGGCGGCCGAGGTCAGCACCACCACCCCCTACAGCTGGAGCAGCCTGTGTGGGGCGGGCTTCGACCAGCGCCAGCAGCAGGGGCCCGACCGCCCTTACCGGGTGGTGGCCATCGACTTCGGCATCAAGCGCGCCATCCTCGAGCGGCTGGTGGCCCATGGCTGCACCGTGGAGGTCCTGCCGGCCACCGCCAGCCTGGACGCGGTGCTCGCCCTGCAGCCCGAAGGGGTCTTTCTCTCCAACGGGCCCGGCGATCCGGCGGCGGTCAGCAGTGGCATTGCCCTGGCCAAGGGGCTGCTGCAGCACCGGGACCTGCCGGTGTTCGGCATCTGCCTCGGCCATCAAATCCTGGGTCTGGCCTTGGGGGGCACCACCTTCAAACTGGGCTATGGGCACCGGGGCCTCAACCACCCCTGCGGCAGTCCGGGGGAGGTGGAAATCACCAGCCAGAACCACGGCTTTGCGATTGACGCGGGCTCGCTGCCAGCCGATCGGGTCGCGATCACCCACCTCAACCTCAACGACCGCACCGTCGCCGCCCTGGCCCTGCACGACCAGCCGGTGTTCGGGGTCCAATACCACCCGGAAGCCAGTCCTGGCCCCCATGACGCCGACCATCACTTTGGCCGCTTCACGGCGCTGATGGCCGCGCGGCGCTGAGCGCTGCCGCGGCAGGACACCGGGTTGCACACAATTTTGTCGCGAGGGCGACCAACCCGGATTTGCTCCCTACACTTCGGCCCAACCGTCGCCAGGAGCCTGGAGCCATCGTCGACCTGCAGCGATTGACAGTCTCCCTACGGGGAGGTTTCGAGCAGCAGGCCCACTGCCAGCTGTTCCAGTTCACCGGCCAGCTGGATGCCTATTCGGACAAACAGTTCACCGACTTCATCAGCAGTCATCGCAGCGCCACTCCCCAGCCGCTGGTGATCGACCTGAGCCACATCGATTTTCTCGACTCGTCGGGGCTCGGGGCCCTGGTGCAGCTGGCCAAGGAGTTCCAGTCCAGCAAGCACCCCTATGTGGTGGTGGGCAATGCCCGGGTGGTCCAGACCGTGAAGCTGGTGCGACTGGAAGAGTTTCTGCACCTTCAAAGCGACCTGGACAGTGCCCTTGACCAGTTCGCCGCCTGATCCGCAGGCCACCGCTCAGGCATCCAGCACCTGGCTCGCCGGGCTCATGGCCAGGCCGCCGCGGCATCCGTTGGGGCCCCTGCAGCTGGCCTGGCTGGGGGATGCGATCTGGGAGCTGCACCAACGCCTGCACCATTGCCAGCTGCCCGCCCAGTCCAAGGATCTGCATCAGGCGGTGGTGGCGTCTGTGCGTGCCGATGCCCAGGCCAGGCTGCTGCAGCGGCTCGAGCCCGAGCTCAGACCCGAGGAGCTGGATCTGGTGCGGCGGGCCCGCAACCGGGCCGGGCCGGGGCCGCGGCGGGGAGAGGCGTCCAGCTACGGCCAGGCGACCGGTTTTGAAGCGCTGCTGGGTTGGCTGTTCCTGCACGATCCAGCCCGGTTGGTCGAACTGCTAGATCACTTGAAGGAGAACGATCCATAACCCTTCGCCGCGATCACCATGAGCCCTCGTTTTCAACGCCGTCCGGAACGCCGGAGCGGCTCCGGGGGACCCGGTCGCCCCGCACCCGGTGGTGAACGCAGTTGGGGGGCGGGCAAACCCGAATGGCGCCCCCAGCCCCGTGGCGCCTGGCGCGGCGAGGGTCGGGGTGAAGGCCGCAGCGAGGGCCGCCCCGATGTCCGCAGCGACAGCCGTGGTGAGGGTCGGCCCGACCGTCGCCCCGAGCGGAGGCCCGAGCGGCGGCCCGAAGGTCGTTTTGAAGGCCGGTTTGAGCGCCGTTTTGACGGCCCGCCGTCACCCCGCGGTGATCGCCGCTCGGGGCCCGAACGTCCGGGCCCCCGGTTTGGCGATCGCCCACCCCAGCGGCGCAGCGGTGATCGGGATGGGGGCCACGAGCGCCGCCCCTTCCGCAACCGTGATGAACGCCCCGGCCGCCCCGAGCGGTTTGGCATGCGGCGCGACGGCTGGCGCCGCCCCGACGACGACAGCAAACCCCAGGGCGAATCCCAGAGCCTGGGCGCAGAACCACCCAGCGATCTGATCTGGGGGCGCCATTCGGCTCAGGCGGCTCTGGAGAGCGGCCGCCCGATTCACCGCATCTGGTGCACCGGCGACATGCGGCACAGCCCCCGCTTCCTGCAACTGCTGCGCGAAGCCAAGGCTTCAGGCGTGCTGGTCGAAGAGGTGACCTGGGCCCGACTGGGACAGCTCACCGGCGGAGCCGTGCACCAGGGCATCGTGCTGCAGAGCGCGGCAGCCGAAACTCTGGATCTGGGCACCCTGATCGAAGGCTGCAGCCAGATCGGTGAAGCGCCGCTGCTGATGGCCATCGACGGGCTCACCGATCCCCACAACCTGGGGGCGATCGTGCGCAGTGCCGAAGCCCTCGGCGCCCATGGCATGGTGCTGCCCCAGCGCCGCAGCGCCGGCCTCACCGGCTCAGTGGCCAAGGTGGCAGCCGGTGCCCTGGAGCATCTGCCGGTCGCCCGGGTGGTGAACCTCAACCGCGCACTCGACACCCTCAAACAAGAGGGTTACCGGGTGGTGGGGCTCGCCGCCGAAGGCAACCTGACCCTGGAGGAAGCCGATCTCGATGGCCCCCTGGTGGTCGTGACCGGATCCGAGGGCGAAGGCCTCTCGCTGCTGACCCGCCGCAGCTGCGACCAACTGGTGCGCATTCCCCTGCGCGGGGCCACACCCAGCCTCAACGCGTCGGTCGCCACAGCCCTGTTGCTCTACGAAATTGCCCGCCGCGGCTGGATGGCAGGGCTCAAGGGCCAAGCCCCGGCCCCCCGGATCAGCCGGCCCCAACTGCCAACCACGGCGGTCGCAACCGAAGCAGCCGCACCCGAAGCGGCTGAATCCGAAGCCGCCGTCACCGAGCTGGAGCCTGGCGAGCCCCCGATGCAGGCGATGGCGACCGAAACCCCTGAACCCACCCCGGTCTGGGCGGATGAACCGGTCTCCACTGATGCACCGGTCTCGACCGTTGAACAGCTGCCTGCTGATTCAGCGGCGCCGGCCTGGCCCGATCCGGTCACGGACGATGTCAGCGAGAGCCCTTTCTCCAGCGACATCAGTCTTTGATCACGGCACAATGGATGGAGTCCCGCCAAAGCCGTTGATGAATCCCCTGTTGCAGCCCGTGCGCAGCTGCGCCAACGGCTTGGGGCTTGCCTGGTGGGCACGGGTTGAAACCCGCTCTCCGAACGTCACCTACTGGTTCGGTCCGTTCGTGCGTCGCAGCACCCTCGAGACCCAACTGCCCGCCTTTCTGGCGGACCTGAGCTCTGAGGCACCGGGGGACATGCACCATGAGGTGCTGCGCACCCGGCGCGGCGAACCCCTGACCGAGCCCGGCTGATAGCGTCCCAGCAGCTGAGCACAGGGTGGATGGGCATTGCCGCGTGGCGCGAGCAACTGCGCAAAGGGGAGGTCTCGGCGCGGGAACTCACCGACCAGCATCTGGCCCGGATCAGCACGGTGGATCCGACCGTGCACGCGTTCCTGGAGGTCACCGCTGATCGAGCCCGCGCCGATGCCGACCGCATCGATGCGGCGCGCGTCGCGGGTGAACCCCTGCCGCCGCTGGCGGGTATTCCGCTGGCGATCAAGGACAACCTGTGCACCCAGGGGATCCGCACCACCTGTTCCAGCCGCATGCTGGAGGCGTTCGTGCCGCCCTACGAATCGACGGTCACCGAACGCCTGTGGCAGTCGGGGGCGGTGCTGCTGGGCAAAACCAACCTCGACGAGTTCGCCATGGGCAGCTCGACCGAGACCTCGGCCTTTGGACCGAGCCGCAACCCCTGGAACCCCGAGCGGGTCCCCGGCGGCAGCTCCGGCGGCAGCGCTGCAGCCGTGGCCGCCGGTGAATGCGTGGCCTCGCTGGGATCGGACACCGGCGGCTCGATCCGCCAGCCCGCCGCCTTCTGCGGAGTGGTGGGCTTCAAGCCGACCTACGGCCGGGTGAGCCGCTGGGGCCTGGTGGCCTTCGCCAGCTCGCTCGACCAGGTGGGCCCCTTCACCACCAGCGTCGCCGACAGCGCCGAACTGCTGC
>JBJOHB010000114.1:0-4155 GCA_046047915.1 Cyanobacteriota bacterium | reverse complement strand
ATGCTGCGCCAGGGCGAACCGGTCTTTCTCGACGATCTGACCCTGGCCGAGCTCGAGCAGCGCTTGCCCGTGCCGGTGTCCGTTGTGCATGGAGCAGACGATTTGGTGGCTGCCTGTCTGCTCACGTCGGCCAACTTTCCGTAAGCTGCGCCCAACGGTTTGGTGTTTCTGTGCGGCGATCGCTGGCTGCTCTGTGTCTGGTGGGGGTGTTGGCGCCCACCCTGTCGGCTTCGGCCCAGTCCCAACCTGCCCCCCAGCAGCTGCCGCTGGCACCCCAGGTCAAGGGCAGCCGTCCCAAGGCCAATCCGGCGGTGCTGGCCCCGGCTGCCACCCAATTGCTGCCCTCGGTCAAGGACCTCGCTGCCCCCAATCCGCTGGCTCTGCCCACCAAGCCCTCTCAGGTGCAGATCAGCGAACTGCGCCCGATCGGTCTGCTCGAAGCCGAAAACCTGGCCGAGGTCAACAACCCCAATCTCAAGCTGATCGCCAGCCAGGTGGATCAGGCCCAGAGCAACCTGCGGGCCCAGATCGCGCTCTGGTATCCGACCCTGTCGCTGACGGCCAACAACCTGCCCAGTTATACGGGCGGTCAGCAGTACTCCCAGGGCATCAGCCAAAACCCCGCAGTCCCGCAGGGGACCACATCCACCAATCGTTGGTTTTATGGCGCCCAGGTTCAGGCCCAGTGGGCCTTGATCAACCCCCAGCGGGTGCCGGCGATCGCGGCGGCGCGCGATTCGTTTGAAAAGGCCAAGGACCAGTACTTGATCTCCCTGCGGGAGCTGCGCCTTCAGGTCGATGTGGCCTACTTCAACCTGCAGCAGGCCGATGATTCGGTCCGCATCGGCCAGGAGTCGGTGCGGGCCTCGGTGATCAGCTTGCGGGATGCCCGGGCCCGGTTTCAGGCGGGCGTCGCCACCAAGCTGGAGGTGCTGGAGGCCGAGACCCAGCTGGCCCGAGATCAGCAGCTGTTGACCGATTCGCTGGCCTCCCAGGCGACGTCGCGCCGCACCCTGGCCTCGCTGTTGGATCTGCCGCCGAACGTCACCCCAACGGCCAAGGATCCGGCCCGGGTCATCGGCACCTGGCAGCCCAGCCTGCAGGAGAGCATCATCGCCGCCTATGCCTTCCGCGAAGAACTGGATCAGGCCCTGCTTGACATCTCGATTGCCAACAGCACCGCCAACCAGGCCCTGGGCGCCGTGCAGCCCTTTTTAAACATCTTCAACACCCTGATCGCCGGGCGTTACAAAGGTGCTCAAAGCGTCCTGGTCGACCTGCCCGGTGCCCAGGGCTGGAACGTCGACAACAGCATCGGCCTCAGCCTCACCTGGAACATCTTTGATGGTGGTGCGGCTGCAGCGCGGTCCCGCGCGGCCAAGCAGCAGGCCCAGCAATACACCTATCAGTTTGCCCAGCGCCGCGATGAGATCCGCCGCGACGTCGAAACCAGTTTCTTTGAACTGGAAAAAAACAACCGCAACCTGACCACCACCGCCCGCGAGGTGCTGTCGGCTCGCGAGGCCCTGCGTCTGGCGCGCCTGCGCCTCGAGGCCGGGGTCACGACCCAACGGGAGGTGGTGAACAACCAGCGGGACCTCACCCAGGCCGAGGTGCGCCATTCGAACGCCATCAGCGACTACAACCGGCGTCTGGCCGAGCTTCGGCGTCGCACCGGCCTCGATCAGATCGCCCTGTGCAGCCCACCGGTCCTGCCTGCGGTCAAACCAAAGCTCAGCGGCCTGTCCAACGTTCCTGTAGAGCAACCTGCGCTGCAGCCGGCCTGTCAGGCCGCCAAGGCTGTGTTGTGAAGTCTTTGAGCCTGGTCGCCGTTGTCAGGCTGGGCCTGTTTCAAGGGTGCCTGGGCTGTCTGGCGGTCATTTTTTCAGGCCTGCTCAACCGGGTCATGATCAGCGAACTGGCCTTTCCAGGTCTTCTGGTCGGTGGAGCGCTGGCGTTCGAACAGTTCGTGGCACCGGCCCGGGTGTTGTTCGGCCAGATCAGTGATGCCCACCCCTGGTGGGGGCGCCACCGGCTGCCTTACATCTGGCTCGGCACCCTGCTGTTCTGTGGTCTAGCGGTTCTGTCGGTGCCCCTGATCTTTCATGTCGCCCGCCTGCTGGCAGTTGGCGACCAAGGTCCGTTGGCCATGGCCATTGCCGCCCTCTGCGGCTTGTTCGCTGTCTATGGACTGGCCGTGTCGCTGGCGTCCACGCCCTATCTGGCCCTGGTGATTGACCGCACCAGCGAGGCCGAGCGCCCCCGGGCCGTGGGTGTCATCTGGTGCATGCTCACGGTCGGCATCGTGATCGGCGCGATCCTGATTGCGGTCAGCCTCAAATCCCTCGATGGCGTCACCGACCCGGCCGTGCTCGAGCCGGTGCTGCTGCAGTTCATGGTTCGGGTGGCGGTGGTGGTGCTGGGTCTCACCGTGTTGGCCACCTGGGGCATGGATCGACCGCGCCAGGTCTCCTCAGCCGGTTCTTCCCAGGGTCGGGACGATGCGATCACCTTGGGCCAGGCCTGGACCCTGGTTACCTCCAGTCGCCAGGTGCTGGTGTTCTTTGGGTTCCTGATCTGCTTCACCTTGGGATTGTTCCTCCAGGATCCGATCCTGGAGAGCTACGGCGCCCAGGTGTTCGCCATGCCGATCGCCGCCACCGCTTCGCTCAATGCCTTTTGGGGCGTGGGCACCCTGGGCGGGCTGTTGCTGGCAGGTCTTTGGCTGGTGCCACGCCTGGGCAAACTCGCCGCAGCCCGACTTGGCTGTCAGCTGATCGTGGCGACCTTGGGCCTGTTGCTGCTCTGCGGGTTCAGCGGCAGCGCCAGTGCCCTCAAAGGGGTGTTGCTGCTGTTCGGCCTGGCTGCCGGCATCGGCACCAACAGCGCTTTGGTGCTGATGCTGGACCTGACCCTGCCCCAGGCCGCCGGCACCTTTGTCGGGGTCTGGGGTTTGGCCCAGGCCCTGTCCCGCGCCTTGGGCAAGGTGCTCGGTGGTGGCCTGCTGGATCTGGGGCGCTGGTTTCAGTCTGCAGCTGGCCTAGGACAGGATCCCCTGCCTGCCTATGGCCTGGTCCTGCTGGTCGAAATGGCGGTGGCCCTGCTGGCCCTGGTGTTGTTGGCCCGCGTCAACCTGCGCCAGTTCAGGGAAGATACAGGTCGCACTCTCAGCAAGGTTCTGGCCTTGGAGCTTGGATGAGCACCAGCGTTCTCCCCCCGCCCTTGCTCCCGGCCTTGGCCGAGTTGTTGGATGCGGTGGGGGAACGCCAGCGTCAGGACTTCGGTCACATGGCGTCCGACCTCAAAGCCGACGGCACGCTGATCACAGCCTGTGATCGCTGGAGTGACCAGACTTTGGTGGCGGGGCTCAACCGCCTGTATCCCGGCGAGGGGGTGCTCAGCGAGGAAGGGCAGCAGCGCCTGCCGCAGACCTCTGCCTACTGGGTGGTTGATCCCCTGGATGGCACGACCAATTTTGCGGCTGGCATCCCGATCTGGGCCATCTCACTGGCGCGCTTTGAGCAGGGCAGGCCCGTGTTGGCCGTTCTTGATGTGCCGCCCCTGCGCCAACGGATCGTTGCCGCTGCCGGTCAAGGGGCCTGGCGCAATGGCAAACCATTGCAACCACCGTCCCTGCAGGTTCACCCGGCGGGCTGTGCCTCCCTGTGCAGCCGTTCGATCGGCGTGCTGCAAAAGCTGCCCGATCGCCGCTTCCCCGGCAAGATCCGCATGCTCGGGGTCGCCAGCCTCAATCTGGTGAGCGTCGCCATGGGTCAGACGGTGGCTGCGCTTGAGGCCACACCCAAGATCTGGGATCTGGCCGCGGCCTGGCTGGTGCTCAGCGAATTGGGCTGCAGCGTGCAGTGGCTGCAGACATCGCCCGCGGCACTCGAGCCCGGCCGTGACCTTGCTCGGGTCGACTTCCCAGTTCTGGCAGCCGATCAGGCCAGCACGCTGGCGCGCTTTTTGCCCTGGGGTGAAGCGTTGTTGCAGCCCTGAGCGGCTGGACCGGTTGCCCTGCGGAAGTCCTGTGATAGGATTTTGGACTGCCGGCGGGAGCTGGCAGGGCTTACGAACTGAAAGGCGAGAGCCGACGGTGTTGTAAGTTTCAGAGGTCGCCGCGAGGCGATGCCGCGAGAGCCCCGAGAGGGGAGA
>JBJOHB010000113.1:0-12361 GCA_046047915.1 Cyanobacteriota bacterium | reverse complement strand
GCCTGAAAGCCTCCGGCCAGCAACACCACCGCCAGCAGCAGGTTCTTGACGGCGTTGGTCATCGTTTGAGCAGGGGGAAGCCCAGGGCCTCACGTTCGGCCAGCCAGGCCTCGGCCACCTGCCGTGCCAAATGGCGAATGCGGCCGATCGTGGCGGTGCGCTCGGTCACCGAGATCACACCCCTGGCCTCCAGCAGGTTGAAGGTGTGGCTGCACTTGAGCACGAAATCGAGGGCCGGCGCCGGCAACCCTGCCTGCACCAGGTCCGCGGCTTCGGCTTCGTAAATAGCGAACAACTGCTTGAGCCGCTCGGGGTTCGAGGCCTCAAAGTTGTAGGTGCACTGGCCTTTTTCAAACGGCAACCAGATGTCGCCATAGCTGCGGCGGCTGTCCCAGGCCAGATCCCAGATGCTTTCGACATCCTGCAGGTACATCGCCAGCCGCTCAAGGCCGTAGGTGATCTCGATCGACACCGGCCGGCAATCGAGGCCGCCGCACTGCTGGAAATAGGTGAACTGGGTCACCTCCATGCCGTCAAGCCACACCTCCCAGCCCACGCCCCAAGCCCCCAGGGTGGGCGATTCCCAGTTGTCTTCGACAAAGCGAATGTCGTGATCGGCCGCACGGATGCCCAGGGCCTCCAGCGATGCCAGGTAGGTCTCCTGGATGCCGTCGGGAGACGGCTTGATCAGCACTTGGTACTGGAAATAGTGCTGGGCTCGGTTGGGGTTGTCGCCGTAGCGGCCATCGGTGGGCCGGCGACACGGTTCGGGGTAGGCCACCGCCCAGGGCTCGGGCCCGATCGCCCGCAGCACCGTGTGGGGGCTCATCGTGCCCGCACCCTTTTCGGTGTCGTAGGGCTGCAGGATCAGACAGCCCTGGTCCGTCCAGAAGCGGTTGAGGGTGCTGATGATGTCCTGGAACTGCACGAACGGCGGCCTGCTGGGGCCATTGTCTCCTGCGGCCATCAGGCTCCCTCTGCCACAGACTGATGTGGGAAGGCGCACCCCCAACCACCGGCATCCATGCTGAAACAACCGTGTGTTGGTCGCCGGGCGGGTCGGGCTCAGGATGCCGCGGCCTGCAACCGCCCAGCGGGTCAGGAACAGCGGCCGGGCAGCCGGGCCCGGCTGGTCGTGGGCTCCAGCTGCGCCTATGTGATTCTGGCGATCATCAGCAGCCATGGCTGGCCTGACCATCAGGCCAGCGCCGACATCTGGCTGCCCTCAGGACTGAGCGATGCCCTGGCCCTGCGGGTGGGGTACTGGGCCGTGCCGGTGCCGCTGCTGGGCACCCTGCTGAGCAATCTGGGACGAACCAGCTTTGATCTGCAGCAGGCCCTGGTCGTGGGGCTGGGTCACAGCTGCGGGGCGGCGTTGATGGCGACGCTGGCGCCGCGTTGGATGCGGGGCCGTGACCTGTTCGCCTCGGTGGGCAACCTGTTCGGTTTTCTGGCGGCGGCAGGCATGTGTGCCCTGACCAGCACCCTGATCGCCTCACTGGTGCTGCCCCCGCTGCGCAACTGGACCCAGGGCGGACAGGCCCTCAGCTGGTGGGCCGGCAACCTGGCCGGTTCGGTGGTGATGGCACCACCCCTGTTGAGCTGGCTGGGACGCAACTGCAGGACCCGGCTGCGCGAACTGCGGCGCCTGGAATTCTGGTTGCTGCTGCTGGCCTGTGTGGTGATGGGCCTGATGGTCCACCTGGATCTGGTGATGGTGTTCAGCCTGCGGCCGGCAACGGGCATCCTGCCGCTGTCGCTGTGGGCGGGTTTTCGCTTCAGTCCGGCAGCCGCCACCCCGGTCATGGCGGGACTGGCCCTGCTGCAGGCGCGCCTCCCCAACCCGAACGACCAACGCCTGCAGGTCGACAACAGCGTGCAGGCGCTCGAACTGCTCGAGCTCACCGTGATCATCACGCTGATCACCTCGTTGATGGTGCTGGTGGTCAACACCAGCCGCACCCGGGCCAACCGCCAGCTGCAGCAACTGGCCGGATCCCTCGAACGCACGGTGGCCGAACGCACCGAACAGCTCGAAGCCGCCAACACCCAGCTGCAACGCCTGAGTGACACCGATGGCCTGACCGGCATCACCAACCGGCGCCGCTTTGATGCCCTGCTGCGCGAACGCTGGCGAGCCGCCACCCGGGCCGGCAGCAGCCTGGCGGTGGCGATGATCGACATCGACCACTTCAAGGCCTACAACGACCACTACGGCCACCAGGCCGGGGACCGCTGCCTGCAGCAGGTGGCCGCCGCCCTGGACGCCGAGATCCGCCGCGGCAGTGACTGCCTGGCCCGCTATGGCGGCGAGGAGTTCGTGGTGCTGTGGAGCGACCTGACCCTGGCCCAGGCGACTGCCATGGCCGAACGGCTGCGCCAGCGCGTCGGGGCGCTGGCCTTGCCCCATGCCAGCAACCCCGCAGGCCAGACCGTGAGCCTGAGCATTGGCGTGGCGGCCCGGCACCCGCCCAGCCTGGCCACAGCCCCCCTGGCCGAAGAGATCGAACCTGCGGTCACCGCCCTGCTGGAGCAGGCCGATGAACGGCTCTATGCCGCCAAAGCGGCCGGTCGCAATCGGGTGGTCGGGGCCTAAGCCACCAGTTCGAGCAGCCCCATCAGGCCCCCTGACAGGGGACGGTGACGGGCCTGGGCAAAGCCGGCCCGCTGGGCCAGCAGCTCCTGGCGGGGGCCGTTGGCAAAACGGGCCAGACTCGCTTCGAGGTAGGCGTAGTGCTGCTCCAGGCCAACCCGCCGCGCCGCCGGCACCACCACCCGCCGCAGATAGGCCTGCTGAAAACGGGCCGCCAGGGCCCCGGGCCTGTTGAAATCAAGCACCGCCGCCCGGCCCCCGGGGCGCAGCAGACGCCGCAACTCGGCCAGACCGGCGGCCGGATCGGCCAGGTTGCGCAGGCCGTAGGCCATCACGGCGCCATCGGCCCAGGCCGTCGGCAAACGGGTCGCCAGGGCATCACCCTGCTGCCACTGCAACGGCAACCAGGGCTGGCGGCGACTGCGAGCAGCGGCCAGCTCCAGGGGGGCGGCGGCGGCATCCACGCCGATCACCTGGCCACCCGGGCGCACCCGCGCCGCCAGCAGCAAGGCCAAATCGCCGGTGCCGCAGCACAGGTCCAGGCAGCGCTGACCGGGCTGGGGGTTCACCCAGGCGATGGCCTGGCGTTTCCAGAGGCGATGCAGCCCCAGGCTCAGCAGGTCGTTGAGCTGGTCATAGCGGGGGGCGGCCGCCTCAAACAACTGCCGCACCGCAGCTGCATCACCGGGGGTGAACCCGCTCACAGGGCGTCTGTCTCCGGCAGTGACGGCTCAGAGAGTGACGGCTCAGACAGTTCGGCGATCGAGGCCTGCAGCAGGGCCAGACTGCTGGCGTCGATGCGGGCCGGCGTGGTGACGGTGATCACCATCACCGTGGCCAGACCGACCGCGGCCGAGCAGACCATGCAGCCCGCCAGCATCAACGAAAAATCCTGCCGGTCATTGGCCGCCTGCATCAGTTGCAAGGCCCAGGCCACCAGCGCCACGATCACCGCCACAAGCACCAGAGCCAGGGCGGTCAACAGGGACGGCGGTAACAGGAACAGGGCAGTCACCGCAGACCGAAGGCACAGGGCCGCAGACTTGTGGAAATGTAACGAGCCGGCGTCCCCTGGCGCGCCTCAGAGCGAGGCCTGCAACGGCCTGATCGGCAGCCCCCGCGCCAGCAGGTCGGTCTTGATGGCCTCGACGGTCAGCACCCCGTCATGCAACAGCGAGGCCAGCAGGGCTGCCGCCGCGTGGCCCCCGGCAGCCCCGGGGTCCAGGGCCGCTGCGATGTGGTCGATGCAGCCCGCACCGCCGCTGGCGATCACCGGCACATCGACCGCGTCGGCCACGGCACGGGTCAGGGCCAGGTCGTAGCCCGCCTGGGTGCCGTCCCCATCCATCGAGGTCAGCAGGATCTCGCCGGCGCCGCGCGCGACCACCTGCCGGGCCCAGGCCACCGCATCGAGACCGGTGTTCTCGCGACCACCCTTGACGTAGACATCCCAACCACCGGTCTCGCGGCGACGGGCATCGATCGCCACGACGATGCACTGGCAACCGAAACGCTCGGCACCGCGGGCCACCAGGTCGGGGTCGCGCACGGCCGAGGAGTTGAGGCTCACCTTGTCGGCCCCGGCCCGCAGCAGTTCGGTGATGCCCTCGACGCTGCCGATGCCGCCGCCGACGGTGAACGGAATCGTCACCGCCTCGGCGGTGCGGCGCACCAGCTCGACCAGGGTGGCGCGGCCCTGGTGGCTGGCCGCGATGTCGAGAAACACCAGCTCATCGGCGCCGGCGGTGCTGTAGCGGCAGGCCAGCTCGACCGGATCGCCGGCATCGCGCAGCCCGACAAAGTTGACCCCCTTGACCACCCGGCCATCGGCCACATCTAGGCAGGGGATGATCCGTTTGGCAACCATCGGGTGCGCTGAAGGAGTGCGGTTGAAGGCGGGTTAAGGTGGCGCCACTCTTTGGTCGCGCCATCCATGTCCCAGGCTGCCACCCCAGCCAGCATCAACGTCGGTGCCAAGGTGCGCATCACCCGGGTGCGTGACCGCATTCCCACCGAGATGGTTGACGCGCTCAAGGCTGACGCCAGCGCCACCGTCACCGGTTTCCGCACCGTGGATGGCAAGGGCATTGGCGTGGTTGTCGAACTGGCCAACGGCAGCAAGGCCTGGTTCTTCGAGGACGAGATCGCCCTCGCCTGAGCATTCTTCCCCTGAGTCGCCTCCCTTGAGCAACAGCCCCAACCCCGAGGCCTCCACAGGCGCCTCAGCCCGCCAGCTGCTCGGCATGAAGGGTGCCTCAGGCACCACCAACATCTGGAAGATTCGGCTGCAGCTGATGAAGCCGGTCACCTGGATTCCCCTGATCTGGGGGGTGATCTGCGGGGCAGCGGCGTCGGGCAATTTCCATTGGCGTCTGGGCGAGGTGCTGGCTTCGGTGGCCTGCATGCTGATGAGCGGTCCCCTGCTGGCCGGCTACACCCAGACGATCAACGACTACTACGACCGCGAGATCGACGCGATCAACGAGCCCTACCGGCCCATCCCTTCGGGGGCGATTCCCCTGGGCCAGGTCAAGGCTCAGATCTGGATCCTGCTGCTGGCCGGCCTGGGTGTGGCCTATGGCCTCGATCTGTGGGCCGGGCATACGACCCCCGTGCTGCTGTTGCTGGCTCTGGGTGGCTCCTTCGTCAGCTTCATCTATTCGGCACCGCCGCTCAAACTCAAGCAGAACGGCTGGCTGGGGAACTACGCCCTGGGAGCCAGCTACATCGCCTTGCCCTGGTGGGCCGGTCAGGCCTTGTTTGGCCAGCTCACCTGGACCACCGCCCTGCTGACCCTGGCCTATTCGCTGGCGGGTCTGGGCATCGCCGTTGTCAACGACTTCAAGAGCGTCGAAGGCGACAAAGCCCTGGGGCTGAACAGCCTGCCGGTGGTGTTCGGCATCGAAAAGGCCAGCTGGATCAGCGCCGGCATGATCGACATTTTCCAACTGGCGATGGTGGCCGTGTTGATCGCCATCGGCCAGCACTTTGCCGCGGTGCTGCTGGTGCTGCTGATCGTGCCGCAAATGACCTTCCAGGACATCTGGCTGTTGCGTGATCCGGTCGCCTTTGACGTCAAATACCAGGCCAGTGCCCAGCCCTTTCTGGTGCTGGGAATGCTGGTGACTGCCCTGGCCATCGGCCACAGCAGCCTGGTGGCAGCCAGCCTCACCTGAGGTGACCCGGGCGACGCCACCGGCTCGGGCCCGATCGATCGGTTGGCAACGGACTGCTGCGCTGTCGGCCCTGGTGGGTGCCGGCGTCGCCCTGGGCCAGGCCGCCCTGGTGAGCGGCATCGACAGCCTGTTGCCCGACGCCCGCCGCGTCGGCAGCTTCAACCGCCCCGGCACGCTGACAATCCTGTCGGCCGATGGCCAGGTGATCCAGAAAATCGGGCCGGCCACCCGCGAAAAGCTGACCCCCGAGTCCCTGCCCACCCTGGTGGAGCAGGCCTTCATCGCCGCCGAAGACCGGCGTTTTTACCAACACGCCGGCATTGACCCGGTCGGCATCGGCCGCGCCCTGGTGCGCAACGTCACCCAACGCTCGGTCGAAGAGGGTGCCAGCACGATCACCCAGCAGCTGGCCCGCACCGTCTTTCTGAGTCAGGACATCAGCCTGATCCGCAAGCTCAAGGAGGCGGCCCTGGCCGGCAAGCTCGAGCGCCAGCTCAGCAAGCGCCAGATCCTGACCGAGTACCTCAATGTTGTGTACCTGGGCTCGAGCGCTTACGGCGTCGCCGATGCCGCCTGGATCTACTTCTCCAAGACCCCCAGCCAGCTGACCCTGCCCGAGGCAGCCCTGATCGCCGGTTTGCCGCCGGCACCGTCGGTGTACTCGCCCCTGGTCAACCCCGATCTAGCCCTGAGGCGACGCAGCATCGTGCTCGCGCGCATGCAGGAAGCCGGCTTCATCGATGGCCTGCAGCGGGCCGAAGCCGAGGCCACCCCGCTGGCGCTCAAACCGGCCGAGCCCAAGTACTGGATCAGCCAGGCCCCCTGGTTCAGCAGCTGGGTCCAACAGGAGCTGCCCGGCGTGCTCAGCAAAGAGCAGCTCGAGGTGGGCGGTCTGACCGTGCGCAGCACCCTGAACCTGAGCTGGCAGCGGCAGGCCCAGGCCACCATCAACCAGTACGCCCCCGGTCAGATGGAAGGGGCCCTGGTGGCGATGGAACCCGGCACCGGCGTGGTGCGGGCCATGGTCGGCGGCAAGGACTTTGACAAGAGCCAGTTCAACCGGGCCGCCCAGGCGCTGCGTTCGCCCGGCTCCACCTTCAAGCTGTTCGTCTACCTGAGCGCCCTCAAGGCCGGCATGCTGCCCGAGCGCACCGTGGTCGATCGGCCCCAGTGCTTCAAGGGGTACTGCCCGCGCAACTTTGGCGGCCGCTACCTGGGACGGGTGTCCCTGGCCGTGGCGCTGCAGAACTCGCTCAACACCGTGGCGGTGTCGCTGCTGCGAGAGCTGGGTTTCGACAAGGTGATCGAAACGGCCAAGAGCCTCGGCATCACCCGCGAGCTGGGCCGTTTCTATCCAATGGCGATCGGCGCCTACGAACAGACCCTGCTGGACATGACCGCCGCCTATGCGGCGATCACCAACCGCGGGATTTTCGTCAAGCCCACCCCGTTTGAGGAGATCCTGGGACCCGACGGCCAACTGCTGTGGAGCCGCCGGGTCGATGGCGACCAGGGCCGCCGTGCTGTCGCCAGCGACATTGCCGACACGATGCTGTGGATGCTGCAGCAGGTGGTCAAAGGCGGCACCGGCGGCGGCGCCGCCCTGGCCGACCGACCGGTGGCCGGCAAGACCGGCACCTCCGAAGGCGGCCGCGACCTGTGGTTCATCGGCTCGATCCCGCAGCTGACCACCGGCGTCTGGCTCGGGTACGACGACAGCCGCGAAACCAAGAGCACCAGCGTGGTCGCCACCCTGGCCTGGCGCTCGTTCATGGCGCCGATCAGCAAAATGCTGCCGGTGCGGCAGTTCCCCCCCAAACCCCAGCTGCAGAACACCTACAACCCCGACGCCCGCCAAGCCAAACCGGCGGGGACCAACGACCAGGGCAACCGCACCGCGCCCGGCGCCGGTCTACAGGGCACTCCGGCGGCACCGGCCCTGCCCGAGCGCTATGCACCGGTGCCCGAAGGCACCCCCAGCGACGGGCCTCCCACCGGTCCCGGCGCCAACCCGGCCCCCACGGCGACGGCGCCCGCAGCACCGGCGCCCCAGCTGGCGCCGGTGGCCGTGCCACCACCGCCGGTGGCCGCCCCGCCAGCGCCCTGAACCAGGGCGGCAGCATAAAAGCCATCGCCATCGCCGGGCCAGCGCTGCCAAGCCTGGCGCAGGGTCCAATCGGGGTGCTGTTGCAGAAACCACTGCACCTGGTCCTGGTTTTCGCGCGGGTGCACGGTGCAGGTGGCATACACCAACACCCCCCCTGGGCGCAGCAGCGGCGCCAGGGCTACCAGCAACCGCTGTTGCAGGGCCACGAGCTCATCGATCACCGCCTCGCCCAGGCGCCAGCGGGCGTCGGCATGGCGGGCCAGGGTGCCCAGGCCCGAGCAGGGGGCATCGAGCAGGATGCGGTCAAAGCGCCCCAACCACTCGGGCCGCAGCTGGGGCAGGTTGCAGGCATCGGCACACAACGGCTGAATCGAGGTGAGCCCCAGCCGCTCGGCATTGCGGGCCAGACGGCGCAGGCGGGCTTCGGCGCGGTCCACGGCCCAGACCGTGCAGCGATCGCCGCAGGCCTCGGCGATCTGGGTGGCCTTGCCCCCCGGGGCGGCGCAGGCATCCAAAATCCATTGGTCGGGCTGGGGATCGAGCAACGCCACCACCCGTTGAGCCGAACGGTCCTGCACGCTCCAGTGACCTTCGTTGTAGCCCGGCAGACGGCGCAGCTCACCGCTGCGGCCGCTCAGGGCCAGGGCCTGGTCCAGGTCAGCGATCACGTCGCTGACGACGCCGGCGCTGGCCAGGTCCTGCTGCAGCTGCTCGCGGTTGGTGCGCAGTCGGTTAACGCGCAGATCCAGCTGGGGCGCGGCATTGCTGGCGGCAGCCACGCTCTCGGCCTGATCGGGAGGCAGCCAGCGCAGCAGCGCCTCGGCCAGCCAAGGGGGCATCGAGCGGCGCAGGGCCAGGGAGGCGGCCGGCTCTGGGGGCAGCGCCAGCCCCGCCCACGGATCGCCCCCCTGCTCGCCATCGTGACCATGGCGGCGGCCTAACTCGCGCAGCAGGCCGTTGACCACCGGCGCCAGCCGCGCCAGGCCCACCGCCCGCGCCAGCTCGACGCTGGTGTTGACCGCCGCCGAAGGCGGGATGCCGCCGCAGAACAACAGCTGGTAGGCCCCGAGCTGCAACACCCAGCGCAGCTTGGGGGGCTGCCGGATGGCCGGCACCTTGCCCAGTTGGTCGAGCCAGCCATCGAGCAGGCCCTGCTGGCGGATCGTGCCATAGGCCAGCTCGGTCAGCAGGGCGCGATCGGCCCCGGGCAACGACCCTGCCCGCTGCAGCACCCGCTCGAGGGCGCCGTCGGCATAGGCCCCCCCCGCCACGGCCTGCAGCACCTGCCAGGCCAGCAACCGCGGCTTGAGACCGGTCACTTCAGTCATCAGAACCGGGCTCGCAGGCGGGCGGAACCCACAGATAGCGCCGCAACGGCAACTGGCCATCGGCGCTGACCGGAATGCCCTCGGCCAGCAGCAGCTGGCGCTGCATCCAGTCGCTGCCCTCGCGGCTGGGGCACATGCTGATGCGCCCACGGGCGTTGACCACCCGATGCCAGGGCACCGTGCTGGGCAGGGCCAGCCGTCGCAGGGCCCAGCCCACCTGGCGGGCACAGCCATAGGCCCCGATCAGCTCAGCGATCTGGCCATAGGTGGCCAGCTGACCACGGGGGATCAGGGCCACCGCCGCCAACACGCGCTGGTCGAAGCTGGGAGCATCTGCCCGGTGCCGGCTGCCATGCCCCTGTTGCCCCGACGCTTTGAGCGGCTCAAGGCCGTGCTCAACCGCCGCATGGCCGATCTGACGGTGCTGCTGGAGCATGTCGACAAGCCCCACAACCTGTCGGCCATTCTGCGCAGTTGCGACGCTGTGGGGGTGCTGGAAGCCCATGTGGTGAGCCTCAAGGGACGCCAGGCGACGTTCAACAAGACCGCCCAGGGCAGCCAGAAATGGGTCCCCTTGCATGCCCACAGCGACAGCACGGCGGTGATCCAGCAGCTCAAGGATCGGGGGTTCCGTCTGTATGGCACCCACCTGTCAGCCCAGGCGGTCGATTACCGCAGCTGCGACTTCACCGGGCCGACGGCATTTGTGCTCGGAGCCGAAAAATGGGGTCTGAGCCCCCAGACGACGGCGCTGGTGGACCAGGCCATCGTCATCCCCATGCAGGGGATGGTGCAGTCGCTCAACGTCAGCGTGGCAACGGCGACCCTGCTGTTTGAAGCCGTGCGGCAACGGCAGGCGGCGGGGCTGTTGCCCAGCGATGGTGAAGGCGTGCCGGGCGATCGTTATGCCGACATCCTGTTCGAGTGGGCCTATCCCCAGGTGGCCGCCTGGTGCCGCAGCCAGGGGCGCCCCTATCCAGGCCTGAGCGACGAGGGAGCCATCAACGAGGACCTGCCCCGTAGCCTTCGTCTGCGTTGTTGAAGCCGCGGCCGATGCTGCGCAGCCGTTGGCTATCAGCCCCGGGCAGCCACAACGCCACAGCCAGCACCAGCGTCTCCAGCACCATCTGGCGCCCCCCCAGCAGCACGACCGCCGCCGCGATCACCGCGAGCATGCGCTGCAGCAGCCCCCAGACGTCGTCGCGATGGCCGCTGCCCGAGAGCCACAGTCCCAGCGCCGTCACCAGCAAGACCAGGTCCAACCACCAGGGCATGGGATCAATGCCGTTCAGGCTGTGGTCATTCTGCCGCTGTTTGGACGCCCGCGTCAGCCATCGCTGAGCCAGCGTTCCAGACCCTCACCCAGGAACGCCAGTCCCAGCACCAGCACGAACAGGGCCAGGCCGGGGTAGAGGGCGGTCCACCAAATGCCGGTGGGCAGGGCGGTCAGCGCCTGCTGCAGGTCGCCGCCCCACTCGGGCACGGTCTCGGGCAGACCGAGCCCCAAAAAGCCAAGCCCACCCAGCACCAGCACCGCATCGGCCGCGTTGAGGGTCAGCAGCACCGGCACCGAGGTGATCACATTGCGCAGCAGATAACGGCGCAAAATCCACAGTGGACCGGCCCCCAGCGAGCGGGCGGCCTCGATGTACAGCTCGGCCTTGATCTGCACGCTCTGGTTGCGCACCACCCTGAAGTACTGCGGGATGTAGACGACGCACAGGGCGGCGGCGGCGTTGGGCAGCCCCCGTCCCAGCAAAAAGGCCAGCACCACCGACAGCAGCAGCACCGGCAGCGTGTAAAGGGTGTCCATCAGCAGCACCAGCAGCCGGTCCAGACCGCCGCCCAGGTAACCGCTGACCATCCCCAGCGGCACCCCGATCACCAGAGCGATCAGCACCGCCAGCACCACCACCTGCAGGGCGACACCGCTGCCCGCCAGGGTGCGGGAGCAGACGTCGCGGCCTAAACGATCGGTGCCGCACCAGTGACTCCACGATGGCGGCGCATGGACCGGGTTGTCGATCCCGGCGGTGGGGTCGCTCAGCAGTCCCAGGTGCACCAGCAGGGGCATCAGCAGGGCCACCGCGGCGTAAATCGCCACGATCACCAGCCCCCAGCGAGCCAGCCGGGCCGACAGGGTGGTAGCCGGCTTGGTGGACCTGGGCGAATCAACGACCATCGAGGAGTTCGAACTGAAGACCGTCGGGGCAAAAAGCCAGACAATCCCGATCCAGGGTCAGGAATCGCCAGCCGCCGGCGATGGCGACCGCAGCCAGATAAGCATCCATCCAGCGCCATCACCCCAGGCGGCTCGTCGACAACCGTCACCTGCGGCCTGGCGAGCAGCATCGCCAACGCCATCCAGGCAGCGTTGACGCGGGTGATCGCAGGCGTTGAAACGAGACGCAAAAGCCTTTGCTGCGTCGCCCGACACCACAACCAGGGCCTCTCGGGCGTGGCTGCCAAAAAAGCCGAGTGGGCGCGCCCATGCCCCGGATGGTTCTGAACACTCAGGGCCAACCAGACATCGGTGTCAATGCGCCAAGCCGACACGCTGGAGGTCCTCCTGCTCAAGGGTGCTGTGTTCCAACGCGAGGCTCTCGGCAAAAACAGGTTGCCGGCACCCCTGACTGGCTTGAGCGCGAAACAGGGGAACTCCGTCCGGATCCATCGCCAGCGCCCCGGACGCGCATGAAACCGGGGCATGTCCGAGCTGCTCAGTCAGCCTTTGATGCAGGGCATTTTGCTTGGCCTGCTTCACCAGAACCTCGGGCAGATCCATGGTGGTTGTCATCACGCAGGCCTGCAGCGCCAACACTGACTGACTGGCAACCCAGCTTGCTGGCTCTCAGGTCCGAGCCTGAACCGCCGCCTGAGCCCTGGCCAATGGCGCAGCGGGCAGCAGCCCAGCTGAGACAGCCCTGAACCTGTCCCAAGCGATCGGGGCCCCCTCAGCAATCCTTAAGCAACGGCTCAGCAAGAATTCGCAAATTCCCACGAAAACCTCAAGCGACAAGCAGCACAACGAGGCGATACTGAACTGAGATGCGCCATTTGGGCGCCAAACTGGAATCGCAAGGACACCATGACCCGTCCGACCACGCATCAACGTCTTGCCAGCAAGGCACCGATCGCCCGCCTGGCCACACGCAAC
>JBJOHB010000112.1:0-2899 GCA_046047915.1 Cyanobacteriota bacterium | reverse complement strand
TGCTGCGGCTCTGCAGCAGGGCCAGCAGGGGGGCAGGGTCGTCGCCGCGGTGGTGCAAGGGCTGTGTGATCGATCTACCACCAGCCCAAATGTACCCGTCTTTTCAGGCTGGGCAGGCCGAGAGCACCTGGGCGTCGATGCTCCAGTCGAGCGTGCTCGTGACCCCTGGCGGCCCTGAAAAACTGCCGGTGATCGCCGCCGTCAGATCCGGTTTTGATGAGGTGGCCAGGGTGATGTAGCGGTCATCGATGCTGCCCATGCCGCTGGGGTCAAAGCCGCGCCAGCCGGCACCGGGCAGGTACACCTCGGCCCAGGCATGCAAGTCGTAGCGCTCGGGTTTCGGATCCACCAGGTGATAGCCGCTGACGAACCGGGCCGGTAGCCCCACGCAGCGGCAGGCCTCGACCATCAGCATCGCCAGATCGCGGCACGAGCCCACCCGCTCCTTGAGAGTGCGGCCGGCGGGCCAGGCCGGGCCCACGTGGCGCTGGGTGTACTTGACCCGGTCCTGGATGATTTCCACCAGCTGTTGCAGGAACATCAGCGCGCGCTGGTCGCTGCCCATCAGCGCTTCCTGGGCCACGTCCACCGCCGCCGGGTCGTGCTGGCCGTTGGGCAGCCAGCCCTGCAGTGCCCCCGTCAGATCGCTGTTGAGGTGCCCCAACGGATAGGGCAGCTGGGGTTCGTTGTCTTCGAGGCAGGCCTGCAGCAAAGGGGCCATCTGGGTCTCCACCTCGCTGGTGGCCTGCACCACGAACAGGTCCGATTCGCCGCTGAAACGGCCCCGCAGAATCTCATCACCACTGGCCGCGACCAGGGGATACAGCCGCGAGGGCTCGGGGCTGATCGCCAGCTCGAAGGCGATCAGGTTCTGAAATCCGTGCCCTCGCGGTTTCAGGCAGAACCGGTGGGGACCCAGCAGCACCGGTGCGCTGTAGCGGTAGGTGAAGGAGTGGGTTACGCGAGCGCGCATGCCGGAAAGGTGGCGATGGGTTCGGCAGTGCTGGCCACGAAGTATCGCGCTTCGATCAGCGTGTGGAGTTGATTGAGGTCGCTTTGCAGCGCATCGATGGATTCATGCAGTCCGCCGGCGATCAGGGCGTCGATCGGGGTGTAGCTCCAGCGGGCGAGGGTCAGGCCCGCCAGGCACTCGAGCGCATCGGGGGCGCCGGGCACGGCACTGCCACGGATGATGCGCAGGGTCTCGCTGATGCGCTCGAGGCAGTAGCGCACCGACCGGGGAAAGATCGGGTCAAGCAACAAAAAGGCTGCCACCGCCTTGGGTTCGATTGCCTGTTGGCGGGATTGGCGAAACATCTGGTAGGCCCCGGCGCTGCGCAGCAGCGAGATCCACTGCAGTTCGTCGAGCACGCCGCCCACCTCGTCGGGGGACGGCAGCAGCAGGAAGTACTTCACATCGAGAATGCGGGTGGCCTTGTCGGCCCGCTCGAGCAGCCGCCCCAGACGGCTGAACTGCCACGAGAGGTCCCGGCTCAACGTGGCATCGGTGATCCCATAGAACAGCTGGCAGGCGCGCCGAATGTCGCGCAACTGCTCCTGGGGCGGCTGGTCCCAGAAACTGTCGTTGTCCTGCAGGGTCCAGTAGAGGTCATTGAGCTGTTCCCACATCTCGGTGGTGATCACCTCGCGGATCTGCCTGGCGTTTTCGCGGGCGATCCCCACACAGTTGACGATGCTGCTGGGATTGCGCGGTTCACGCACCAGAAACTGCACCACGTCATCGGGGTTGCCGTCGGGATAGAGCTGATCGAACAGCTCCCGATCGCCGCTGGCATCGATCAGGGGCAACCAGGGTTCGGCGCTGCCGGGTGGGCAGTCGAGGGCCATGGCCTCGCTGACCTCGACAAAACGGGACAGGTTCTCGGCGCGCTCCACATAGCGGTTGATCCAGTACAGCGAGTCAGCGACACGGCTCAGCATGAGATCGCCTCCGGACAGGGTTGTTCATCAACGATCCAGGTGTCCTTGCAGCCACCGCCCTGGGATGAGTTGACCACCAGCGAACCGCGGCGCAAGGCCACCCGAGTCAGGCCCCCAGGACTGACCCACGCTTCTTTGCCGCGCAGCACATAGGGGCGCAGGTCGACGTGGCAGGGGTACAGCTCGCCCTCGCTTAGCGAGGGCACCGTCGAGAGCTCCAGGGTTGGCTGAGCGATGTAGTTGCGGGGGTTGGCGCGGATCTTGTCGGCAAACTCGGCGATCTCGGCGGCGCTGGCGTGGGGGCCGATCAGCATGCCGTAACCGCCGGCTTCGGCCACGGCCTTGACCACCAGCTCCTTCAGGTGGTCCAGCACATAGGCCTGTTCGTCCGGTCTGGAGCACAGGTACGTGGGTACGTTCTCGATGATCGGTTCCTGATCGAGGTAGTAGCGGATCATCTCGGGAACGTAGGCGTAGATCAGCTTGTCGTCGGCCACGCCGGTGCCTGGCGCATTGGCAATGGCGACCCGACCCGCGGCGTAGACCTCCATCAATCCGCGCACCCCGAGCATCGAATCGCTGCGAAACATGGCCGGATCGAGAAAGTCATCATCGATGCGGCGGTAGATCACATCGACGGGCTCCAGGCCAGCGGTGCTGCGCATCCACACCCGCTGGTCGTGACAGATCAGATCGCGCCCTTCGACCAGCTGAATGCCCATCTGCTGAGCCAGGTAGCTGTGCTCGAAGTAGGCGCTGTTGAACACCCCCGGGGTCAGCAGCACCACTTTGGGGGTTTCGGTCCAGGGGGCCAGGTCCCGCAGGGTCTGCAGCAGATGTGAGGGGTAGTCGTCGATCGGCTGCACCGTGCGGCCGGCGAACAGGCTGGGGAACATCCGTTTCATCACCCGCCGGTTCTCGAGGAAGTAGGCCACCCCCGAGGGGCAGCGCAGGTTGT
>JBJOHB010000111.1:0-3100 GCA_046047915.1 Cyanobacteriota bacterium | reverse complement strand
TTGACTGGAACCTCCCAGACTTCAGCGGCCTAGACATCTGTGCACGCATGCGAGCAACGGGACTCTCAACCCCGGTGTTGATGCTCACAGCTCACGATGACATCAAAGATCGCGTCAACGCTCTGGACACAGGCGTTGATGATTACCTGACCAAACCCTTCTCCATCGATGAGTTGCTAGCCCGGCTACGGGCACTGCATCGTCGCTCCTGCTCAAAGCCGGAAAGCCCGACGGCCCCCCAGATCCTGCATGTGGCCGACCTCGTCCTGAATCTTGTCAACCATGACGTGCACAGAGGAGCGAGCAAAATCCAGCTCTCAAACAAGGAATATCAACTGCTTACCTTCCTGATGCAGTCACCCGCAAAAGTTCTTGCACGCCAGGACATCATGCGGGCAGTCTGGGGCGAGAATTTCTACGGTGACGACAACCTACTTGACGTCTATATACGCTACCTAAGACAAAAAATTGAAGCCCCAGGACTCACCAAACTGATCCACACCGTGCGCGGCGTAGGCTTCATGCTGCGTCCAGAAGATTAAGCATTTTCTAGCCATCACAACCAGCCAATGATGCCGTAAGGAATCGTTGTCCGGCCCAGCCCTCCACATCATTCATCGTTCAAAACCAACAACGCCACACCCGAACCAAACGCCTCACGGCATCGGCAACAGGCGCTCATGGGTCAGCAGCTGGCTGGGCTGGCCCGGCAACGGCAACTGTTGGCGCAGCTCGACCCGCAGCGTGCCGGGCCCCTGCTGCAGGGCAACTGAGCCGCCAACGGCCAGTCCATCCAGCACCACCCGGTTTAGGGCCTGACCAGTGCTGGGGCTGCCGTCCAACCCGAAGGCCGGGCCACAGCGCATCAGCACCTGGCCGCGCCAGATCGGCTCAGCCGGCCTGCCCACGCTGTAGGTGATCGGCCCCTCGGCGGTCTGCAGGTGCAGCAGCACGGCCCGGCCAGCCAGCTTGCAGGCGGCGGCCTGACCGCCTGGCCCGGCGCTGGATGCCACCTCGGTGGCCCGCTGCAGATCGCTGCGCAGCAGCGTCAGCGCCCGAGACGCCACCTGGCGCTCGCGCAGCAGCCGCGCCAGCCGCTGCCCGTTCTGCCCCTCGGCCATCACGCTTTGCAGCATCAGGGCACAGACGCCCAGCCCCAGACCAAGGGCCAGCAGCAGCTCGAGCAGCGAGAACCCAGCTGCTCGCCGCCGGTAGATCCTCGCCCGACCCATCGGCGTCACAGCGACGGATCGACGACGCAGTCGCTGCTGCGCGGGGGAGCGCCGGGGGCCGCTTGGCTGCGTCCAGTGCGCACCACCCCCAGGGGCAGCGACACCACCAGGCAGCGCTGCAGGTCGCTGCCGGGGGCGGCGACCACCACCGTGCCGCCGTCCAACACCAAGCCGTTGCTGGCGATGCGCAACGGGCCGGCCAGGTTGTGGCTCAGCTGCACCTGCGGTACCCCCCCAGCAGCATCCACGCGGCAGGCCGGCAGATCGCTGGCCGGGGCCTGGGCCCAGCCTTGGGGCGTGAGCTCGAGCGCACAAGCGATGCCCGACGCCTCGGCGCTGCCGCGAGCCTGCTCCAGATCAACCGCCAACTGCCGGGTTGCCGCTTCAACGCGGGTTCGCGCCAGCGCACGGCCCACACCGCCCATGCCCACGGCAGCCATCAACCCCAGCACCAGCACGGCCACCAGCAGCTCGGGCAGGGTCATGCCGCTACTGCCCAGATCAGAGCGCCGCATCAGTCCCCTCCGCGCGCGATGGGGTGTCAGGACCGCACAGCCCAGCAGCGGCGGGGCTGTACCAGCGCTGCCGCCGCAGGCCGCCTTCGCTGGTCAGGGTCAACTGCACCTGGGTGCTGGCAGAGGCGCCGGCTGAGGCACGGGCGGGCACCAGGCTGAGCTGACGTACCAGACCCACCGGCACGGGCGGCAGGCCTGCGGCCAACTGGCTGTGCAGCTGTTGGGCGGCCCCCTCGCAGCTGCGATCCGGGCTGGGCTCGGTCTGGCCCAGCAGGGCGGCAGCCGCCAAAAACTGGGCTTCAACCTGCTCCTGCAGCTGCCCCTGCCGGCGGACCTGGGTCATCGCCTGGGCACTGGACGCGCCCATCTGGGCGGCACCGCTGCAGGCCCCGAGAAACAGCGCCGAAGCCACGACCACGTCGACCAGGTTCATGCCCGTGCCCCCCGCAGACCGAGCTCCTGCACCGCCGTGACCCGCAACTGCCCTGGGGTCTGGGCCGCAGGCGCCAGCCCCAGACGAAACACAGCCCGCCAGGGGCGCGCGCCCGTGAGCTGCAGTTCCAGCTCGGCACTGCCAGTAGCCGCCGCTGCCGCCGGGCGGTAAGCCGCAACCCGATACCCCTGGCCGCCCACCTGGCCCTGCTGCAGCGCTGCGAGCTGGTCGGACCCCAATCCGCAGCCGGGCGCCACCTCCACCCACTGAGCCAGGTCGACGGCCAGCAGGCAGTTGGCCTGGGTGGCCAGAGCGGCGGCCTGCTGCTGGGCGGCCGACGCCAGCAGGTCCTCGACCTGCAGCTGGCGCTGCTGCTCGGCCAGGCGGGCCCGGTTGTGCAGGGCCAGCAGCTGCAGGGAGCCACTACTCAGCAGCAACAGCATCGAACCGCCCAGGGCGATCGGCAAGGCAAAGCCGTTGCGCGGGCGTTGCAGAGGTCGTGACAGGGCTCGTGGCCGGATGCGGGGCATGGGCGACAGCTCCCGGAGAAGGACCCCGGGAGTGTTCCCACACCCCAGGCGGTCCTACTGGTTGAGCTTGAGCACGGCCATGAAGGCTTCCTGGGGAACCTCGACCTTGCCCATGGCCTTCATGCGCTTCTTGCCCTTGGCCTGCTTCTGCAGCAGTTTTTTCTTGCGCGAAATGTCGCCGCCGTAGCACTTGGCCAGCACGTCCTTGCGCATGGCGCTGATGCTCTCAGAAGCAATCACGCGGCTGCCGATCGCCGCCTGAATCGGAATCTTGAACTGCTGGCGGGGGATCAGCTCCTTGAGCTTCTCCACCAGGCCCTTGCCCACGTTGTAGGCCTTGTCGCGGTGCACGATCGTGGTGAGCGGGTCTGCCTTCTCGGCGTTGATCAG
>JBJOHB010000110.1:0-12897 GCA_046047915.1 Cyanobacteriota bacterium | reverse complement strand
TCGGCCCTGTCCTTTCGGCTCCGTTTCTAGTGACATTCGCTAAACCATCTGTGAGCTTCCCCGCGTTCCACTGAGCTCCTGTGCATGTTTGCTGACTCCCTGCCGATCTCGCTGCCTTGATGCCTGCGTGCCTTGATGCGCGCGTGTTCTGATGCGCGCGTGTTGTGATGCGCAAGTGCTGTGATCGGCATGGCGCGTCAGGGGTGACCTCTGCAGAGCGCCACCCCCTGCGCTGCGTGCCCGGCGGGTCCAGAGTGACGTTGGTTGGTTGTTTTGGGGCTCGGTCATGGCGCAGAAGCGTTCATTCGCGGTTTCATTCGCGCTCGGGCGCGACGTCCGGCATCAGCTCGCCGCTGGCCCTTTGATCAACGTGGCGGTCAACCTGGTGATCGGTCTGGCGATCAGCCTGGTGGTCCTCGTCGGGCTCGTCCTCACCCCAGCCCCGGTCCGAGCTGAGTTCTCGGGGGTGGATTACACGCTCACCAACCAGAATGGTGCCGATTTTCACGGGCAGGACCTGAGCAACACGTCCTTTGCCGGGGCGGCAGGCCGTCAGGCCAACTTTGCCGGCGCCCAGCTCCATGGCGCGATTCTGACCCAGGCGGCTTTTCCGGAAGCCGATTTTTCGGGGGCTGACCTCAGCGGCGTGCTGATGGACAAGGTCGATTTTTCGGGGGCCGATTTCACCGGCGCCAATCTGAGCGGGGTGATCGCCTCGGGCAGCAGTTTTGCCGGGGCCACAGTCACCAATGCTGATTTCAGCGATGCCCTGATCGATCGCAACGACCAGCGTGCCCTGTGCCGCGATGCCGAAGGGACCAATCCGAGCACCGGCGTGGACACCCGAGCCAGCCTGGGCTGCTGAGCTCAGGCCGGAGTCTCAACGGTCCAGCCAGCCCCGCAGCTTGCCGGGGTTGAGCAGACCGGCCGGGTCATGCGCGCTTTTGGCAGCCACCTGGTCGGCATCGACCACCCCCAGACCGCCGTCCTCGACCGTGAACACATGGGGGTTGAACAGGAACCCCCCCAGTTCACGGCAGTCGGCGATCAGCTGTTCAAGCCGCTCACGTCCCTTCCAGGGCAACAGCGGCAGGCACACCAGGCGCTGGCACCCCTGCTGGCGCACCCCTTCGAGGTGCCAGTGGATCGCCCCGTCCCAGCGCTGCCGCAGCGCCGTCAGAAAAGCGCCTTCGGGCTGGGGTAGCAGCAGTTGCAGGTACGTCCAGTCCGGATGGTGGGCTCGCCAGTGCAGGGTGGTGTGGTTCCAGCCCAGCTCGCGCAGGGGGATGCCCTTGCTCTGGCTCTGGCGTTCCTGCCACAGCACCTGGCCCCCCAGCCGGCTGAGCCGCGCCGGCAGCACGGCCAGGGCGGCGGGGTGCGCCAGCAGCAGCAGCCGGTGCTCGCCCCCAGCCTCGGGACAACCCGCCGGCCAGGGCATGGCACGGGCCACCGCAGCTTCCAGCAGGTTCAGGCTGTTGAGCTCCACAGCCCAGCGTCCGATCCCCTGGGCGGCCGCCAGGGCCTGGTTCCAGTCGCCAAAGCCAACCACCAGCTGCACCCAGTCCACCGCTTCGGTGGTGGGCAGCTGCAAGGCCGTGAGGATGCCGTTGCAGCCGTAAGCATGGTTGAGCGCTTCGCTGTCGGCGGCATCGAGTTGCAGCAAACGGGGTTCCGGCTCCAGGGTCACCACCTCGAGGCCCAGCAGGTTGCCCGGATCCCGCAGGATCCCCCAGCGCAGCGAGCCGATGCCAACCGAACCACCGGCGATGAAACCGCCGATGCTGGCGCTGCGCACGGTGCTGGGCACCAGCCGCAGGGCCCGGCTGCTGGGGGCCAGTTGGCGCTCCAGATCGCCCATCAGCGCTCCCGCTTCAACCGTGATCACGCCCGTGGCCGGGTCCAGCTGCCGCAGGCGGTTGAGGCCGCTCAGATCGAGCACCACCCCGCCGCTCAAGGGGACGCACTGGCCATAGTTGCCGCTGCCACCGCCGCGGCAGGTGAGCGGAACCTGGTGGCGGGCACAGGCCGCAGCCACCGCCATCACCTGCGCGACGGTTGTGGGGCAGGCCACCAACTGGGCCAACTGCCCTGCAAACAGGGGCGCCAGCACCGGCGAGTAACTGTTGAAGTCGCGCGAGAGGCGCTCGAGCTCGCCGGCGCGTTCGGGACCAACCAGCGCGAGGCTGCCATCGTGCTGCGTCAGTTCCTCCCGCAGCGCCGTGATCGTGGCCTCCTCGGGCCTGGGCGGCAGCCCCGCCGGTAGGGCGGTGGGCAGTGCAGTGGTGGGCTGGGCGCTGGGCACGGCTGACCTCGACGGCGGCAGAGCGTGCCGATCAGCTTGGCAACGGCTCCAGCCAGCTGCCGGCTCGCATCACCCGGCGCGCCGGTGGCCGCGCCAGCACGGCGCTCCAGCTGGCAGCTTCGAGCAGCAGCAAATCAGCGGGGCAGCCTGGCCGCAGCACCCCATCCCAGGCGAGCCCCATGACCCGGGCGCCGGCCGTGGTGAACGGGGCCAGGCCCTGGCGCGTCCAGGGATCGAGGTGGCTGGTGGTGAAGCACAGCCGCAGCAGGTCGATCGGGTCGTAATCGCCGCCGGGATACCAGGGGTCCTGCACGTTGTCGCCGCCGACGGCCACCTCGACCCCTGCCTGCTGCAGGGTCCCGATCGGCGCCTGGGCCCGGCGCCAGGGGGTCTGGCCGCTGCGGCGCCCTAGCAGCCACAGGTTGGTGCGGGGCAGGGCCACCACCGCCAGCCCTGCGGCCGCCATGCGATCGGCCAGGCGGCCACAGCGTTCGCTGTGCAGCAAGGTCATGCTGCTGGCATGGCTGCAGGTGATGGGCACCTCGGGCCGAAGCTCCTCGGCGACCTGGGTGATCCGGCTGACCCCAAGCCCGGGGGCATCTTCACCCTCATCGACGTGCAGATCGACGCCCAGGCCGTGACGGGTCGCCAGATCCAGCAGCCGGCGCAGGGCCGCTCTGGCGTTGTCGCCATGGCCAAATGGCGGTCCCAGCACGCCTCCCAACAGGCCGCCGCGGGCGGCGACCTGCCGGGCCAGGGCTTCGCCCGCGGGGGTCAGCCAGTGGTCGATCGGCACCATCGCCACCAGCTGCAACGCGATCCGCTCGCGCCAACGCTGGCGCTGCCCGTGCAGGACCTCCCAGCTGGCGTCGCTGGCGGGCCCGCCGCCGCTGTCGATGTGGCTGCGGATCGCCCGCAACCCGTGGTGCCAGGCCTGCTGCAGGGCCCGTTCGCTGCGCTGCTGCACCTGATCGGCGCTGCGTTGGGCAAACTCGCGTCGGTTGGCGGCCAGGGCGCTGTCGATGGTGCCCTCGGGGTTGGCAAAGGCCGGGTGGCTGAAGGTCTTGTCGAGGTGGGCATGGGGCTCCACCGGTGGGGTGATCGCCAGGGGAACGGGCTGGGCATCCAGCGCAGTGGTGCTGCTGGGCTCCGCTTCGATCGTGCTCACCACGGCACCGTCGAGACGGAGCCTCACCGTGACCAGCCCCTCGGCATCGGCCGCCGGCAGGTTCATCTGGCCGGCATCGATCAAGCAGCGGGGCACCCGCACGCGCATGGTCAGGGCCGGCTGCTGGTCGTCCACACCACAAATTGGCCTGCTGCGGCCAGGGTCGTGACGTTGTAGTGGGGCAGGCGCAGATCCTCAAGCAGCTGCTGGCCGCCAAAGCTGGTGCGATACACGCTGGCGACCCCCAGGTTGAGGCGGGTGCTGTGCTCGCGCGCCAGGCGGCCCAGCGTTTGCCGTTGGGAGTGCACCAACCCGTTGCAATCCTGCAGCACCATCTGCAGCATCAACGGCAGGCTGGGTTTGTCGCAGATCTCTGCCTCGATCAGCTCCACCAGCCGCTGGCCGGCGAACTCTTCAAACTCGCGCGGTCCCGGGTTGGTCAGCACCAGGCCGCCGAGCGCCACCAGTCCGATCGCCCCCAGGGCACACCAGAGCCGTTGACCGGGTCGCAGCACCTGGGGGACCGCAAGGCGCCTCAGCATGCCAGTTCCAGCCCGTTGACGCAGCGTTGCAGGCCCTGCAGGCGCTGGCGCAGGTGCTGGACCAGCATCCGGATCGCTGGGTGCTCGCTCCAGTCGCGATGCACCACCAGCACGTCAAGGGCGGCGTGGCTGATCGCAAAATCAAGCGGTTGCAGATCCGGACGGATCAGGCAGGTCATGGCGGTGCCATAGCGGCGCGCCGGCCCCGGGGGCTCGCTTTGCAGGGCGCACAGCCGCGAGCGTTGCCCCGGCCCCAGCAGCAGCTGATCCAGACCCTCCATCGCCTGGCGGCAGCGCTGGTGCACAAAGCTCGAATGGGCCAGTTTGCTGACGGCGCTGATCTCGCTGGCGGCCAGTCCCCGCTCTTTGGCCAGCGGGTGCTGCCCGCCCACCAACAGCAGCAGGGGCTGGCGGCTCAGCTCCACAGTGTCCAGGCACGGATGGTCGGCGGCCGGGCGCTCCGGTCCGGTCACCAGCGCGGCATCGATCACATGCTGCTCGAGCAGCACCAGGGCCTCGCAGGTGTTGTGGCGCTCCAGTGGCGCCTGGTTGGCGACCCAGCCGTCAGGCATCGGTTCCAGCACCAGATGGCGCAACCAGCAGGAGCTCTGCAGGCGCAGAGCCCTGTGGTCGCGAAACCGCATCCATTGGTGCACCTGGCGCAACTTGGTCAACAGACCCAGCTCATCGCAGTGCAGATGGCGCACCGGGTTGTGCAGCGCGCACCCCAGGTCATGCAGCAGGTTCAGGCTCTGTTGGCCGTTGCGGCTGATCTGGCTCTGGCTCAGGTCCAGATGGGCAGCGGCTTCCTGCTGGGAACCCAGCCAGGCCCGCAGATCGAGGGCGCTCAGCTGCTCAAACGAAAGCATGGCTTGCTCGTGCTTGCTGCTGCTGCGCCGATGATGGCGGCGGTCCAGCTGAGCTGCGTCGTCCGAAGCCCCGCTGACGTTTGTTTTGATAAGCTCCCAAGGCCGCGGCGGGCGTAGCCAAGCGGTTAAGGCAGCGGCTTGTGGCGCCGCCATTCGGGGGTTCGATTCCCCTCGCTCGCCCTTTTTTCTTTTGAACGTCAACTGCAACGTTGACCACAGCCGCCGTTCAGCCCAGCAAGGCCTGGATCAGGTCTTGGCCCCCCCGGCGAACGGGGTCGAGACAGGGCAGTCCCGTTGCAGCCTGCACCTCGGCCAGGGCTGCTGAGGCTTGGGCTTCATCGAGCAGGGCGGTGTTGAGCGCAATCGCCCGCACCCGCGGGCTATGGCCGTCGGGGCGCCCCATGGCGGCCAGGCCCTCGACGGCTGCGATCAGCTGCGGCAATGGTGGGATCGGCAGCTCGGGCAGCCCTTTGATGTGCCGTTGGCCGGCCCGATGCACCAGCAGCAGGTCGGTGGGCTGGCTGCCGCGCAACAGCGGCAGGGTGGCGGTCGAGCCCGGATGGGCCAGGGAGCCCTGGCCCTCCACCAGCATCCAGCTCGATGGGGTCACCGGGCCCAGGCCTGACCGTTCTCCCGCGGCGGCCTCCAGCACCGCTGTTTCGACGGCGCCGGCGGCGTAATCGACCCGCACCGCATCGAGGGCCACGCCACCACCGCTGATCAGAATTCCCGCCTGGCCGCTGGCCACGAAGCGCGCATCGATGCCGCGCTGCCGGGCTGCGGCCTGCAATTCCAGGCAGGCGCTCATCTTGCCGACGGCCATGTCCGTGCCGACGGCCAGCAGGCGCCGGCAGGGCAGCGCCGCCGCCCGGGCTGCCGCCACCTGCAGCCCCGCAGGCTCTTGACGCAGATCCCAGATCCAGCGACCTGGCTGCACCAGCGCCGCGAGCTCGGGGTCGGCGCCCAGGCGGCTGTGCAGGCCGTTGGCAACGCTGAGCCCGCCAGCCAGAGCAGCGATCAGGTCGTGCCTGACCGCGGGCGGCAGCACACCGCCCGATGGCGCCAGGCCGATGACGGCCACCTGCGGGGGCTGGGTGGCAACGGCCAGGGCGTCGGCCAGGCTGGCCACGAGCGGCGCCGGGTGATCGATGCCGCACACCTGGTGCAGCGGCCGGCCGGCCTGCTGGGGATCGATCACCGCCACGATCGGGTTGCGGCTGTAGCGCAGCATCGCCAGGCCGGTCTTGCCCCTCAGGTTGTCGCTGCCGCCGTGCAGCAGCAGCACCAGGGGCTGGTCGGGCTCAAGCGGCGTGGCGATCGGCATGGCTTCAGCTTGGCAACGGTTCGCGCCAGGTGATGCCCAGCCCGGCAGCGGTCGGTGGTTGCAGCACATCGCCGCAACGCTCCAGCCCGGTGAACGGATCGTCGATCAGGTTCAGATGGCTGTCCAGGTCAGGCCAGTCCACCAGCGGCAGCAGCTGGGCCGCGGCGCCGTTGAGCAGGCTGCCGTCGCCATAGCAACCCAGCATCACCTGCAGCCCCTGCGCGCGGGCCTGTTGGGCCATGGCCAGGCCTTCGGCCAGGCCGCCGCACTTGAGCAGCTTGATGTTGATGCCGTCGACATGGGGCGCCAACCGTGCCAGGTCGCGGCGGTCCCAACAGCTTTCATCGGCCACCAGCGGCAGCGGGCAGTGGGGTTTGAGCGCCGCAAACCCCGCCGTATCGGCGTCGGCGTCGACCAGGGGCGCCAGGGGCTGCTCCAGCAGCACCACCCCCTGCTGGGCCAGCCAGGGGGCCATGGCACGCGCCGCATCCAGGGTCCAACCGCCGTTGGCATCGACCTGCAGCTCGCAGGCCTGGCCGCACTGCTGCTGCCGTTGCCGCAACCGCTCGGCCACGGCGAGCACCAGAGCCCGGTCGTGCGCCAGGCCGTCGGGGCTGCCCAGCTTGAGCTTGATGCGGGTGGCAGGCAGCTGCAACCACCAGCGCTCGAGCCGCGCCAGGACCGCCTCGGTCGCTCCGAGCCCCAGGGTGACGCTGGTGGCGACACAGGCTCCTGGATCCAGCCCCCAGAGCCGGTGCAGCGGCAGCCCCAGCCGTTGGCCCCACCAGTCGTGCAGGGCCAGATCGAGGCCGCAACGCGCCGGTGGGCTCAGCTGGGCCAGCAGCGGGTCGATCAGCTCCTGGGGTAGCCCTGTGACGGGCTGCTTGCCGCGGCGCCCCGTCAGCCGGTTCAAGTCTGTTGCGCGCGCCTCGAGCGCGTCGCCCAGGTCCTGCAGGCTTGGTGACAGGCTCTGGAGTTCTGTGGCGATCGCCGCGGTGGCGTAGTGGTGGTGGCCGGTGTCAAAACCTCCGGTTTCACCGATCCCCCCATAGCCTCCGTGGTCGAGCGCCACCAACAGATGCTCGACGCCGCTGCTGCTGCCGCGGCTGATGGCCAGGGGCACCGCCTTGGTCAGCCGGAAGCGTCGCAGGCTGAGGCGCATCGCGTTGCGCAGCTTGTTTCACGATGCCATGCCGACCTCGGCACACCCGCATCACGGCACGCCTGCATCACAGCACGCCTGCATCACGGCACGAGAGCATCACGGCACGAGAGCATCACGGCACCTCTGCATCACGGCACGCCTGCATCACGGCATACAAGCATCAGTGTGCCGAGATCGGCAGGCGGGAGAAATTGGCGCGGCGGCGGGCTGTCGATCGATCGCCCCCAGTCGGTTGATCGCCCCCATACGGGAAACTGAAGAGATGACGGCGACCATGACCAACAGCACCTCCGACATCGGCACCAGCACCAGCACCAGCACCAGCAGCGTCGCTGGCGGGGTGCGGGCGGCTGTGGAGCGCGGCAGCTACTGGATCACCACGTTCGGCTGCCAGATGAACAAGGCCGATTCCGAACGCATGGCCGGAATCCTGGAGTCGATGGGCTACCACGAGGCGCCGGCCGAGCTGGAGGCTGACCTGGTCCTCTACAACACCTGCACGATTCGCGACAACGCCGAGCAGAAGGTCTACAGCTATCTGGGGCGTCAGGCCCAGCGCAAACGCGCCAATCCCAACCTCACCTTGGTGGTGGCCGGCTGCGTCGCCCAGCAGGAGGGCGAATCCCTGCTGCGCCGCGTGCCCGAGCTCGATCTGGTGATGGGGCCCCAGCACGCCAACCGGCTCGACACCCTGCTGGCCCAGGTGGAGCAGGGCCAGCAGGTGGTGGCCACCGACGAGCACCACATCCTTGAGGACATCACCACCGCGCGCCGGGACTCGGCGGTCTGCGCCTGGGTCAACGTCATCTACGGCTGCAACGAGCGCTGCACCTATTGCGTGGTGCCCTCGGTGCGGGGCCGCGAACAGTCGCGCCTGCCCGAAGCGATCAGGCTTGAGATCGAAGGGCTGGCAGCCCAGGGGTTCAAGGAGATCACCCTGCTGGGCCAGAACATCGACGCCTACGGCCGCGACCTGCCCGGCATCACCCCTGAAGGCCGCCGCGCCCACACCCTCACCGATCTGCTGCACCACGTGCATGGCGTCAAAGGGATCGAGCGCATTCGCTTTGCCACCAGCCATCCGCGCTATTTCACCGAGCGGCTGATCGATGCCTGTGCCGACCTCGACAAGATCTGCGAGCACTTCCACATCCCCTTTCAGAGCGGGGACGACGACGTGCTCAAGGCGATGGCCCGGGGCTACACCGTCGATCGCTACCGCCGCATCATCGAGCGCATCCGCACCCGCATGCCCGATGCGGCGATCAGTGCCGATGTGATCGTGGCGTTTCCGGGCGAGACCGACGCCCAGTACCGCCGCACCCTCGATCTGATTGAAGAGATCGGCTTTGACCAGGTCAACACCGCGGCCTATTCACCCCGGCCTGGCACCCCGGCGGCTGACTGGCCCGACCAGCTGAGCGAAAGCGTCAAGGTGGAGCGCCTGCAGGAGCTCAACGCCCTGGTGGAGCGCAAAGCCAAGGAACGCAGCGCCCGCTATCAGGGTCGCACCGAACAGATCCTGGTGGAGGGGATCAATCCCAAGGACCCGCAGCAGGTCATGGGCCGCACCCGCACCAATCGGTTGACGTTCTTCCCCGCGGCAAAACCGGCCCACAGCGGGGATGGCAGCGACGGCACAACCTGCATCTGGCAGCCCGGGGATCTCGTTGATGTGCGCATCGAGCAGGTGCGCGCCTTCTCGTTGAGCGGCACACTGGCCTGACCTGTTGATGCGGTCCTGCCCAGACCGCCTGCGCTCGCCCATGCCTGCGTCTGATCCCGCTGCTCCGCTGATTGTCGGCCTGATCTTCGGGGGAGATTCGGGCGAGCATGCCGTCTCGATTCGTTCGGCGGCAACCGTGGCTGCGGGTTTGGGCCGTGGCGCCAACGCCGGGCGTTACAGCGTGCGTTGTTTTTACATCGACCAGCGCGGGCGTTGGTGGGGCCCCGAGCTGGCGGATGCAGTGTTGCAGCAAGCCACCCCCGCCAGCGACGAGCAGCTCCATGGCGCCCTCGGCGCTGCGGGCATCCCCGCGCAGCGCTGGGGCCAGGGTGGCTTTGCCGGGCTGCCGCCGGCGGCGCTCACGGTTGATCTGTGGTTCCCGGTGCTGCACGGGCCTAATGGCGAGGACGGCACCGTTCAGGGGCTGTTCACCCTGATGCAGCGCCCCTTTGTCGGTTCGGGCGTGCTCGGCTCGGCGGTGGGCATGGACAAGCTGGCGATGAAGGCCGCGTTTGCCGCGGCGGGGCTGCCCCAGGTGCCCTATGCCGCGGTCGATGGCGCCGAGGTGCGCAGCGGTCAGGCCACGCTCGGGGCCCTGGTGCAGCGGCTCGAGTCCCAGCTGGGCTACCCCTGCTTCATCAAGCCTGCCAACCTGGGATCTTCGGTCGGCATCAGCAAGGCCACCCAGGCCAGCGAACTGCGCAGCGGCCTGTTGCTGGCGGCGGAGCTCGACACCCGCATCGTGGTCGAGCAGGGCGTGGTCGCCCGCGAGCTCGAATGCGCTGTACGGGGCGGTGGCGCCAGGGAATTGCAGGCGTCGGTGCTGGGCGAGATCTGCTTCGACGCCGATTGGTACGACTACGAGACCAAATACAGCGATGGCCGCAGCCACACCGTGATCCCGGCACAGGTGCCGGCCCCGATTGCCGAGCGGGCCCGGGCGATGGCCCTGGCAGCCGTGCAGGCGGTCGCCGCCCAGGGGCTGGCCCGGGTCGATTTCTTTTACGGCGAAGCCACCGGTGAGCTCTGGCTCAATGAGATCAACACCCTGCCCGGTTTCACCCACCTGAGCATGTACCCGATGCTCTGGGCCGCGTCTGGCATCGATCTCGAAACGCTGCTGCACGAATTGGTGCAGGGAGCACGAGAATGGCATCAGCTCAAGGCTGCGGCCTGATTGTCACGACCAGCCATGTCCCACGGATTGCTCTGGCTGCCCCTGCTGCTCGTGTTCGTGCTGCTCACCGCCCTGGGCTGGTTGGAGCGTCGCCGGCAGCGGCTGTTCAGCGATTGGGCCGAAGGGGCTGAACTGGCCAAGCTGGATGGCATGGGGGCAGCCCGGCTGGTCGATGGCGTTCTCACCTGGAGCACCTTTGAGGCGGGGCAGCTCAAGCCCGTCGATTCGTTTGTGATCAAACGGCTCGAATTGGTCGAGCTGATGTCGTTGCGCTCTGGAGATGCTCCGCTCACCGACGAGAGCCAGGGGGCCTGCCGCCTGCGGCTCATCGGTGGCGGCGTCCAGAAAGATCTGCCCTTTGCCGATGCCGAACGGGCTCGCCGCTGGATCGAGGAGCTGATGGCGCGCTCCCGTTGTGAGTTGTGACCCAGTCTCAGGCTGATCGGCGTCGGCAGCTGCGCCAGCAACGGCGCCGCGAACGCCTGCGACAGCTCTGGCGCGTGGTCGTGTTCAGCACCGTCGGTCTGGGGCTGGGCTACACCCTGTTGCGCTATGGCTGGGTGTTGAACGGGCCTGATCAGGTTGAGGTCAGCGGCAGCAGTCAGGTGCAGCGTGATCAGGTCATTCAGGCTGCGGGATTGCGGTTCCCCCTGACCCTGCTGAGCCTGCAACCCAGCCGTCTGGCCCGTGAGCTGTCGGTCGCCCTGCCCGTCGACCAGGTGCAGGTGCAACGGCTGATGGCGCCACCGCGGTTGCGGGTGCAGCTGGTGGATCGCCGCGCCGTGGCCCGGGCCGAGCGGCGCGGTCCCCGCGGCCCCGAGCTGGGGTATGTCGATCACCTGGGCAACTGGATGACCATGCGCCAACAGGCCGGGGTTGGCCTCGATCCCTCCCAGGGGCGGCTCAGCCTGTTGATCAAGGGCTGGCAACCGCGCTATCGCCAGGCGCTGGCGGTGTTGCTCAGCCGCCGCCAGCAGTTGGGCGGTGCCTTGATGACGATTCGGTTTGAGCCCGGCGGCAGCCTCTGGCTTGACACCACCAGCCTGGGGGCGGTGCGCTTTGGTCCACTCGATCAACGCCTGCCCCAGCGCATCGAGGTGCTGGAGCATCTGCTCAAGGAGCTCCCCGCCCGCTTGAAGGGCCGCAGACTGCAGTCGATCGACCTGAGCGACCCCGATCAGCCCGAGCTGGCCCTGCCCGGTCCGTTGAAGCCGCTCAAGCCCGACTCGGCCAGGCCCTGAACACCGGCCGTTGCATCGGCGCGCCAAACGCGCAAAGGTGTGTCATTGCTCAATGTCAGCGAGGCCCTTGAACGACATAATGCAGCCGCAACGCAACGGCCTCGAGGCCCCGATGAGCCAAGCCGCATCGAACAATCCGGGAATCGTGCCCAGTCAGACAGCCCGGATTGAGGTGATCGGCGTCGGTGGTGGCGGCAGCAATGCCGTCAACCGCATGATCACCTCCGATCTGCAAGGCCTGGGATACAGGGTGCTCAACACCGATGCCCAGGCCCTGCTGCAATCGGCTGCCCAGCAGCGCATGCAGCTGGGCCAGAAGCTGACCCGCGGCCTGGGGGCCGGTGGTAATCCGGTGATCGGTCAGAAAGCAGCGGAAGAATCGCGGGCCGAGCTGCAGCAGTCGCTGCAGGGGGCCGATTTGGTGTTCATCGCCGCCGGCATGGGCGGCGGCACCGGCACCGGTGCGGCGCCGATCCTGGCCGAGGTGGCCAAAGAAGTCGGCGCCTTGACCGTGGGCATCGTCACCAAGCCGTTCGGGTTCGAGGGCCGCAAGCGCATGCGTCAGGCCGAAGAGGGCATCGCCCGTCTGGCCGAGCATGTCGACACCCTGATCGTGATTCCCAACGACCGCCTACGGGATGCGATCGCGGGTGCACCACTCAATGAGGCCTTCAGGGCTGCCGACGATGTCCTGCGCATGGGCGTCAAGGGCATCAGCGACATCATCACCAAGCCGGGTCTGGTGAATGTTGACTTTGCCGACGTGCGCTCGGTCATGGCCGACGCCGGCACCGCCTTGCTGGGCATCGGCGTCGGTTCGGGCCGCTCGCGGGCCAGTGAGGCTGCCCAGGCGGCGATGACCAGTCCTCTGCTCGAATCAGCCCGCATCGACGGCGCCAAGGGCTGCGTGATCAACATCAGCGGCGGCAAGGACATGACCCTCGAGGACATGACCACAGCCTCCGAAGTGATCTACGACGTGGTCGATCCGGAAGCCAACATCATTGTTGGCGCCGTCGTCGATGAGCGTCTGGAGGGCGAGATCCATGTGACCGTGATCGCCACCGGCTTCGACAGCGGCACCCCGTACCGCCCTGAGCGGCCCTCGTTTTCGGCTGCTACCCCCTTCACCGAGGCCAGCGAGGAGCGGGGCGCCAAAATTCCCCCGTTCCTGCTCAATCGCCAGAGCAAGCCCTCCGATTCGCTTTGAGATTTGATCAGGGTCTGATCCAATCGGGCTTCAACAAACTCGGGCCTGCATTGGATCGGGCCCGCCTGGCTCTGAGGTTGGACCCGTCTGGATCAAAAGGGTGACCCGGAATCCACGCCTGCCCTGAGCATCCCGTGTGGCTGCTCCCTTCCGGTCCTGACCAGATTTGGGCG
>JBJOHB010000109.1:0-14316 GCA_046047915.1 Cyanobacteriota bacterium | reverse complement strand
CTCGATGCCACCGCCCTGCTCGCGCTCAAGCAGCTGGGCTTCTCGGACCGGCAACTCGCCTGGGCCACGGGCAGCCACGAGCTCGACGTGCGCCGGTACCGCCAGGGCCTCGGGGTCAACGCCGTGTTCAAGACGGTCGACACCTGCGCCGCCGAGTTCGCCTCGAGCACGCCATACCACTACGCCAGCTACGAGCGACCGCTCGAGCGCATCACCGCCGACGGTTTGCTGGAGCTGATCGCGCCCGAAAACGAGGTGCAGGCCGAAAGCCGCCGCAAGGTGATGATCCTGGGTGGCGGGCCCAACCGCATCGGCCAGGGGATCGAGTTCGACTACTGCTGCGTGCATGCCTCGTTCGCCCTGCGCGAGGCCGGCTTTGCCACGGTGATGGTCAACAGCAATCCCGAGACCGTCTCGACCGACTACGACACCAGCGACCGGCTCTACTTCGAACCGCTGACCCTCGAGGACGTGCTCAACGTGATCGAGGCCGAGCGCCCCGAGGGGGTGATCGTGCAGTTTGGCGGCCAGACGCCGCTGAAGCTGGCGATCCCGCTGCTGCGCTGGCTCGACACGCCCGAAGGCCGCGCCACCGGCACCCGCATCTGGGGAACCTCGCCCGAGTCGATCGACAGCGCCGAAGACCGCGAACAGTTTGAGGCGATTCTGCGGCGCCTCGACATTCGCCAGCCCCGCAACGGCCTGGCCCGCAGCGACACCGAAGCGAGAGCAGTGGCGGAGGCTGTTGGTTATCCAGTCGTGGTGCGGCCCAGCTATGTGCTGGGGGGCCGCGCCATGGAGGTGGTCCACACCGAAGCCGAGCTGAACCGCTACATGGCCGAAGCGGTGACGGTCGAGCCCGACCACCCGGTGTTGATCGACCAGTACCTCGACAACGCCACCGAAGTCGACGTCGATGCCCTGTGCGATGCCACCGGCACGGTGGTGATCGGTGGCTTGATGGAGCACATCGAACCGGCCGGCATCCACTCGGGCGATTCGGCCTGTTGCCTGCCGGCGGTCAGCCTGGGCGCCGCGGCGTTGGCGACGATCCGCCAGTGGAGCAAGGACCTGGCCCTGGCCCTGAATGTGCGCGGCCTGATCAACCTGCAGTTTGCGGTGCAGCGCGACGCCAGCGGCACCGAGACCGTGTTCATCATCGAAGCCAACCCCCGCGCCTCGCGCACGGTGCCGTTCGTGGCCAAGGCCACCGGCGTCGCCCTGGCCAAGGTGGCCAGCCAGGTAATGGCGGGCAAAACCCTGGCTGAGCTGGGCCTGACGGCCGAACCCCAGCCCCCCCTGCAGGCCATCAAAGAGGCGGTGCTGCCGTTCAAGCGCTTCCCAGGCTCCGACACCCTGCTGGGCCCCGAGATGCGCAGCACCGGCGAGGTCATGGGCAGCGCCCGGGGCTTTGGCATGGCCTACGCCAAGGCCGAGCAGGCCGCCGGCGACGCCCTGCCCACCAGCGGCACGGTGTTTGTCTCGACCCACGACCGCGACAAACCGGCCCTGGTGCCTGTGGCCCGCCGGCTGAGCGAGCTGGGCTTCGCGTTGATCGCCACCGGCGGCACCGCCGAGCTGCTGGCCCGTGAAGGGCTGGCGGTCGAAGCGGTGCTCAAGGTCCACGAAGGCCGCCCCAACATCGAGGATGCGATCCGATCTGGCCGCATCCAGCTGATCGTCAACACCCCCATCGGCCGCCAGGCCGAGCACGACGACACCTACCTGCGCAAAGCCGCCCTCGACTACGCCGTGCCCACCGTCACCACCCTGGCCGGCGCCCGCGCCGCCGTCGAGGCGATCGCGGCCCTGCAGCAGGAGACGCTGGAGATCAACGCCCTGCAGGATCTGCATCCGTCAGCGGGGCGCTGATCACACCGGCCTGATCACGGCTCAAGGCTGCAGCGCACCGACAGGCCAGAGTGCACGCCGCGGGGCGCCTATGCTGAAATTCCGCAATTCAGCCATATGACAACGCCCCAGCAGCCCTACACGCGTGAAGTGCTCGCGGTCTCCAGCCGCGGCCAGATCACCCTTCCGGCTGACATGCGCCGGCATCTGGGCATTCAACCCGGAGGCGCGGTGATCATTGAGGAGCGGGATGGTGAGCTGCGCCTCAAACCGGCAGCCGTGCTCGAAGTGGAGCTTTACACCGACGAACAGATTGCTGCCTGGGACCGTGAGGATGCCCTCTCGCCGCAGGAACGCCAGCGAATCCTGCAACGCATGCAGCAGAGCTGATGCGGGTGTTTCTCGATGCCAACGTTCTGTTCACCGCTGCCCACAACATCAAGGGCAAAGCAGCACTGGTGATCGCACTGGGCTCGGAAGGCCTGCTTCAGCTCGCCACCAGTCGCTACGCCAGAGACGAGGCCACTCGCAATCTCGAGCGCAAATTCCCAACCTGCCTGCCCGACTTCAAGCGCCAACAACAAGCCATCCTGCTGGTCCCTGACCAGCCATCGCTGCCCTGCCCCCCTGGCCTGGCGGAGAAAGACCGGCCCATCTACAGAGCCGCCATCGGCTGTCAGGCCAATGTCTTGCTGACCGGCGACCTGCGCGATTTCGGGTTTCTGATGAATGCACCGGAGCGCTCTGATGGACTGTTAATCCAAACCGTTGCTGATTTTCTCAACGCGTTCAAGATTTGATTCGCCACTGATCACACCTCCAGGTTGCAACTGACCGCCAGCTCGAACGGCACACAGCTGTTGGGCGACTGGGTCACCGCAGATCGAAGCCACCCAGGTGCTGCATCCGGCAGCCAGAACAGACCTACCCTGATTGCATGAACTCTCGAATCACCCACAACCCGGAGCAATGTGGCGGCAAACCCTGCATCCGTGGGATGCGGATCCGCGTGCGCGACATTCTTGACCTCTATGCCGCAGGACTGACCAGCACTCAGATCCTGGCCGATTTCCCTGATCTGGAGGCCGACGACCTCAAGGCAGCGCTTCATTACGCAGCGCGTGAAATCGACCATCCCGTCTTGGTCGGATGAAGCTCTGGCTCGATGCCCAACTCCCCCCGCTGCTGGCCGAATGGATCAACCAGCAGGGTTTCGGGCTCCAGGCTTCAGCGGTTCGCGAGCTTGGTCTGCGGGATGCAACTGACCCTGAGATTTTTCAAGCAGCCCGCACCGTCGCCGCAGTGGTGATGACCAAGGATCGGGATTTTGTCCACCTGCTCGATCGTCATGGACCCCCACCTCAGGTGATCTGGATGCGGATGGGCAACTGCAGCAATACCGCCTTGCAGCAGATCCTGACCCGAACACTGGCTCAAGCTCTGGTGTTGTTGCAAAGCGGAGAGCCGTGGGTGGAGATTCGGCCTGATCAGGGCTGATCACACCTCCAGGTTGCAACTGACCGCCAGCTCAAACGGCACGCAGCTGTTGGGCAGCTCCAGCAGCTGGCTGGTGATCGCGGCGATGTCACCGGGCTGGGTCATGGCGTCGGCGGGCATGGCTTTGACGGCCGCAGCCATGTCGGTGTTGACCCAGCTGGGGCAGATGGCGGTGACGCGAATGCCCTGGTCCCAGCCCTCGTTGCGCATGGTCTGGCACAGGCCCATCAGTGCAAATTTGCTGGCGGTGTAGCCCGCCAGACGACCCTTGGAGCGCTTGCCGCTCATCGACACCAGCACCACCAGGCGCCCCTGGCCGTGGGCCGCCAGCTGGGGCCAGGCCGCCCGCGTCAGCCACCAGGGGCCCATCACATTGACCTGCCAGAGCTGCTCGATCTCGGACTGCTGAGCCTCGTCAAACAGCAGCGGCACCCGCGAAAACACCGCGGCGCTGTGCACCACCGTGTCAAAGCTGCCGAAGTGGGCCACGGCAGCCTCGACCCAGGTCTGCGCAGCTGCCGGATCGCTGGCCTCATAGGGGTGGATCTGCACGTCAGGCCGGTCCAGCGCTGTGCCGACCAGATCGTTGGGCCGGCGCACCCCCAGGCTGAGCCGGTGCCCCTGGGCCAGCAGCCGCTCGGCAATCGCCCGGCCGATGCCGCGGCTGGCGCCGCTGATCAGAACCGTGCGGGGCATGGCGCTGCAATCAAGGCGTAGGGGCTGACTCTCGCATCAACACGTCACGCCGCTGACGCATCAAGGGACCGTCATGCGTCGCGGCCCAGCTGCAGGGAGATGGACTTGTCGACGCTGGCGTCCAGGTTGCGCGACACCGGGCAGAGCTTCATGCGCTCGGCGATGGAAGCCAGGGTCTCCGCATCCGCCCGGTCGGCGGCTGCAGGATCGAGGGTGAGCGAGAACTGGCCCCTGACCTGCTGCAACCGCCACTCCAGGCTGACCACCTCGAGCCAGCCCTCGACCCGCTGCAGGTGCAGGTCACGCTGACGCGCATTGACCACCAGAGAGGTGTGCTGGCACAGCAACAGCGAGAGCAGGTAGAGCCGAAACCCCGGGGTGGTGAGACTGGGGACTTGGGGGATCCAAGCCCCCGCATCATCCAGCCACTCCACCACCAACGACGCGGTGGAACGATCAGCTGCGGCATGGCTGCTGCGCAGCCGAAACGCAAAGGTGCGTGGCGTCATGACTGGATCCATCACCCCCTCAAGCCTCGGTTGGATGGCCCTCGGCCCGCCAGCGCAGCAGGCCGCCATTGAGGTTGGCCACCTGCTGCAGGCCCGCCTTGAGCAACTGCTGGGTCGCCAGGGCCGAACGGCTGCCTGAGCGGCACACCAACACCAGCGGCAGATGGGCCGGCAGCTCGTGGCTGTGGGCTTCCAAATCGGGCAGCGGCATCGAGACACTGCCGGCGATACGCCCATCGGGGCCGTCAAATTCTTCACGCGAGCGCACATCGACCACGGTGACCTCGCTGCGGTGCGCCATCACCCAGGCCGGGGTGAGCTGCGGCAACCCAGCAAAGCTGATCTCGACCGGAGCCCAGGCTGGGGCTTCGTCGGGTTGCCTGGGTTGCCCGGAGCGCATGTTGCCGGGCAAAGCCTGGGCGATGCGCTGCGGATGGGGCAGCTTCATGTTGGTCATGTGCTCGACAAAATCGCGTTCGTCGGCTCCAGCGCCAAGGCGGGCATTGAAGGCTTGTTCTTCAGCGACCGAGGTGACAGTGCGGCCGTTGTAGTCATGCCCCGGATACAGCAGGCACGATTCGGGCAGGGTCAGGATCTGCTCCGTAATCGAGCGATACAGCACGCGGGGATCGCCCTGCTGAAAGTCGGAACGACCGCTGCCGCGCACCAGCAGGGCATCGCCGGTGAAGGCCATCGAGCAGTCATCCAGCACAAAGGTGATGCAGCCATCGGTGTGGCCGGGGGTGCTGCGCACCTCGAGCGCGCGCTGGCCAAAGCTGACGCGATCACCATGGGCCAAGGGCAGGGTCACGTTCTGGGCGTGGGCGGCAGCGGCCAAGCCGATGGCACAGCCGGTGGCCTGGTGCATCAACCAGCTGCCGGTGACGTGATCGGCATGGGCATGGGTGTCGATCGAGGCCAGCAGGCGGATGCCCAACTCCTGGATCAACCCCAGGTCACGGGTGTGCTGCTCGACCACCGAATCGATCAGCACCCCTTCGCCCGTGGCGACATCGGCCAGCAGATAGGTGTAGGTGCCGGTCTCGGCATCAAACAGCTGCCGTAACAGCAGCGCGCGGCCACCTGCAGCGGCCTTCAGAGACACAGACGATGCAAGGGCTACAGCCATGGAAGAGAAACCATCTGGCCCAAGCATCAGCTTTTATGCGCTTATGCGCAAGAGCATATATACCCATTGTCAGGATCGCCGCCCCGGCTTGAGGATGTGTTTATGGCTTTAAACAGCTACAGCAATCTCCTCCTGCGTGTCGTTCGGACGCGCCGTTCCAACCGGCATGAGTTGCAGCGCCAACACGGGCTGCTGAGCAGGCGCAACCAAAGTGCCTGGAGCCACTGGCGTGAGCCTTACGTGCTGGCTCTGGCCATTCCCTGGCCCGGCTTTCTGCTGCTGATCAGCACCCAATACGTGGTGATCAACCTGGTGTTTGCGGGGCTTTACCTGCTGGATCCAGGCGGCATCGCTGGCAACAGCGGCGATGGGCCCCACAGCCAGCTGGCCCAAGCCTTCTTCTTCAGCGTGCAGACCCTGGGGGCGATCGGCTATGGCGCTCTGTATCCCCAGAGCCTGGTCACCAACCTTCTGGTGACCGCCGAATCCCTGACGGGCCTGCTGTTCATCGCCATCACCACAGGCCTGGCCTTCGCCCGTTTTGCCCGCAGCAACGCGCGCATCCGCTTTTCGCAGCAGGCGGTGATTCACACCTACAACGGCGTTCCCACGCTGAGCTTCAGGCTGGCCAACGAACGTGGCAACAGCATTCGCGATGCCCGGCTGCAGGCCTTTCTGGCCGTCGACGAGATCAGCAGCGAGGGACACCGGCTGCGGCGGCTGAAACCACTGCAGCTCGAGCGGGATCGAAGCGTGGCGTTGGTGCTGGTGTGGACCGCCATGCACCGCATCGATGCCACCAGCCCCCTGCATGGACTGGACAATCAGGCCCTGCGGGCTTGCAATGCCGAACTGCTGGTCAGCCTCAGCGGGGTGGACGAAACCCTGGAACGGCCGCTGCACGCCCACGCGAACTGGGGCCATGAGCAGATTCGATACGGGTTCTGCCTCGCCGACATGCTCGCGTCACGCCAGATCCACTGGTCAGCCTTTGACCAGCTGCGCCCCTGCCCTCTGCCATCGCTGTCATGACCCTGCTGCTTGCTCTGCAGAAACGGCTGATCTGGGCCGTACCCGCCGCCATGGTGCTGGGCCTGCTGTGGGGAGCCTGGTTGCCGGTGTCAGCGCTGAAAGCGCTGGTGATTCCGCTGACCTTTCTGATGGTCTACCCAATGCTGGTGGACCTGCGCCTGCCCCTGCTGTTCAGCGGCAGCAATGTCAGGTTGCAACTGAGCGCCCAGGCGATCAATTTTCTGGTGATTCCGTTTGTGGCCCTGGCCATTGGGCGCTGGTTTTTTCCCAATCAACCGCTGCTGGTGCTGGGATTGCTGCTGGCGGCTCTGCTACCCACCAGCGGCATGACCATTTCCTGGACGGGCTTCGCCAAAGGCAACCTTGAAGCCGCTGTGCAGATGACCGTTGTCGGCCTGGTGCTGGGTTCGATCGCCACGCCTTTTTATGCCAAAGGGCTCCTGGGTGCGGCCGTGGACGTGCCGCTGCTGCAGGTGTTTCGCCAGATCGTCGTCATTGTGCTGCTGCCCCTGCTGCTGGGCCAGCTCACCCGAGCCGTGCTGATCGCCCAGCGGGGCAAGGAGCACTACCAAAAGGTGCTCAAGCCCCTGTTTCCACCCTTTTCAACCCTTGGCGTGTTGGGGATTGTGCTCGTGGCCATGGCCCTACAGGCCCGCTTCATCATCAGCCAGCCATTCGTGCTCGTGCAGATGCTGATCCCACTGTTGCTGCTGTATGGCATCAACTTTGCCCTCAGCACCGTCGTCGCCAAACAGCTGTTCACGCGTGGTGACGGCATTGCCCTGGTCTATGGCACGGTGATGCGCAACCTGTCGATCGCCCTGGCCCTGGCGATGACGGCGTTCGGCAAGGAGCAGGGGGCCCAAATTGCCCTGATCATTGCCCTGGCGTACATCGTGCAGGTGCAGGCAGCAGCCTGGTATGTGAAATTTTCAGATCGCCTGTTCGGCCCAGCCCAGCCGATGTAATCAGCCGCCAATTGCAACAGATTCCATCCAAAGGCGCTGTCTTAACCCTATCAAGACACCAACGAGCCAACACTGGGACGACCACAGCACACTCACAATGTCGTGGCTTGAAGACACGCTGGTGCTCTCAAGGTTGCAATTTGCCTTGACAGCAATCTTTCACATGCTCTGGCCCGTTCTGTCCACGGGCTTGGCCATCTTTCTTGTGATTCTGGAAGGCTTCTGGCTACGCACGCGCAACCCGCTCTACTACCAGCAGGCTCGCTTCTGGGCCAAGCTGTATGTGCTGAATTTCGGCATTGGCGTGGCATCTGGGCTGCCGATGGAGTTTCAGTTCGGCACCAACTGGGCGCCACTGTCAGAGTTTGTCGGCGACTTCTTTGGCTCGGTTCTTGGCTTTGAAGGTGCGATGGCCTTCATGCTGGAAGCGGGCTTCTTAGGCATCATGCTGTTCGGCTGGAACAAAGTTCCAGCCGTCATTCACTTTCTGGCGACCTGCATGGTGGCCTTTGGTGCCAATCTCTCGGTGTTCTGGATCCTGAGCGCCAACTCCTGGCTGCAGACCCCTGCAGGGGGAATCTTTGCGGATGGTCGTTTTCAGGTGCAGAACTACTTTGCGGCGATCAACAATCCGTTCATGCTGCGCAGTGTGCTGCACATGAGCCTGGCCACAGTGGAGACCAGCATGTTGGTTGTGGCCGCCATCAGCTGTTGGTGGCTACTGCGCCACTCCGCCGCTGAAGCGGTGCGTGCGTTCTTTGCCTTTTCTCTGAAACTGGCGCTGGTGATTTTGCTGGCGGTGGCCCCGCTGCAGGTGATGGCCGGCCATGAAAGCGCCCTGCAGTTGGCCGAACACCAGCCCGCCAAGCTGGCGGCCATCGAGGCCCTCTGGAACAGTGAGACCGCAGGCACCTCTCCAGCCTGGACGGTGGTGGCCCTACCCGACGAAACAGCAGGCCACAACCGTTGGAGCTTTGCCGTGCCCGGTGCGTTCAGCTGGATTCTGGAAGGACGCGCCAGCCTCAGCCAGACCGTGCGCGGCCTGAACAGCTGGCCAACCGCCGATCGGCCCCACATGGTGGGACTGCTGTTTTACGCCTTCCGCGTCATGGCCGGCATCGGCATCGGCATCACGGTGCTGCTGGCAGCCACGCTGGTGGTGTGGTGGCGCCGCGGCCTCTCGGCCGGCACACTCATGGCAACCCCCTGGCTGGGTTGGGCCTGGATCCTGAGCGCGCCGGCGGGCTATCTGGCGATCGAGTCGGGCTGGGTGGTGCGCTGCGTCGGCCGCCAGCCGTGGACGGTCTACGGCGAACTGCGCACCGCCGATGCTGCATCCATCCTGCCTGCCGCAGAGGTGCTGACAAGCCTGATCACCTTTGCTGTGCTCTACACGGCGCTGCTGTCCTGCGCGCTCTGGTTTGGCAGCCGCATCATTGCGCGCGGCCCCGATCTGAACCTGATGCCCGCAACAGAGCCCGGCAACGCGCTTGAAGCGCGCCAGACAACACCCCAAACCTGAGCAATGGACTTTCTCGACACGTTCATGCCAGGCGTCTGGTTTGTGATCCTGGCGCTGTTTCTGCTGCTTTATGTCGTACTCGATGGCTTTGATCTGGGGGTGGGCATCCTCTCGCTGACCTCGGGCAGCGAAGCGCAACGCTCGATCCTGATGACGTCACTGGGCAATGTCTGGGATGCCAATGAGACCTGGTTGGTGCTGATGGGTGGCGCCCTGTTCGGGGCGTTTCCGCTGGCCTACGGCACCATTCTCAAGGCCCTTTATGGGCCGATCTATCTGATGATCCTGGGCCTGATTCTGCGGGCTGTGGCCTTTGAATTCAGGGAGAATGCCCAGCGCAAGAAACCCTGGAACCTGATGTTCGGGCTGGGCAGTGTGATCGCTGCTGCCTCCCAGGGGGTCTGCCTTGGCACCGTGCTGGCTGGCATCCCCACCGATGGCCAAGGGCATTTCACCGGCAGCCCCTGGATCTGGCTCAACTGGAGCAGCCTGCTGGTCGCCCTGACCCTGATCCAGGGCTATGTGCTGATCGGCTCAACCTATCTGATCATCAAAACCAGTGGCGAACTGCAGCGCTTGCATGTGCGCACAGCAAAAATCGCTGCAGCCACAACCCTGCTGGGCGCTTTGCTGATCACCGTCAGCACACCTTTTGTGTCGATGGAACTGAAGGCCCGGATCTTTGACCCGCATTTCCTGCCGTTGTTTGTTGTCCTACCAGTGCTGGGGGTGCTGCTGATTGTGCAGCTATTCCGCAGCCTCAATCTGGGCCAGGAGGTCTGGCCGTTTGTTTATACGGTATTGCTGTTTGTACTCAGTTTTGCCGGACTCGGCCTGATGGTCTTCCCGGCAATCATTCCGCCCTCAATCACCATCTTTGAAGCCCACTCCTCGGTGAGCTCCATGGTGTTCATGCTGACGTTCATCGGAATCCTGATTCCGATCATGCTGTTCTACAACATCTACAACTACATCGCCTTCAGGGGCAAAGTTGTGCTACTCGAAGCCGAAGACTGAGGCCTGCTCAGCAGGTGCCCGCGGCCGCGGGCTTGGTTTCAGCGATGGGCTCTGGCTTGGGTTCGCGGTAGTCAAGGCGCAGGGCACGCACCAGCGGGGCGAGGGGCTTGAGGTAACGGCTCTCATGGGGGAGTCCCTTGAGCATGCGGTTCCAGTACAGCCAGGGCAGCAGCTTGGTTTTCATCAGCCACATGCTCCAGCGCTCCTTGGTGGGATCCACAAGAAAGGAGCTGATCGGCTGCTGGCTGTAATCAAATTCAGCCATCACCACGTTGTCGTAGCCGGTGATCAACGGACATACGGTGTAGCCATCGTAATGAGCCGCCAGCGGGCGCCCGTCCAGAAACGCCAGCACATTGGCAGCGGTCACCGGGGCCTCGCCGCGCACGGCACCGGCGGTTTTGGAGGTGGGCAGACCCGCCACATCGCCCAGGGCAAACACATTGGGGTAGCGCGGATGCTGGGTGGTGAGCTTGTCAGCCTCGACCCAGCCGCCGGGGGCGTCGCCTGCCAGCGGACTCGATGCCACCACCGCAGGCGCGCTCATGGGCGGCACGGCATGCAGCATCGCAAAGGGCAGCTCCTCGGTGTGCACCGTGCCGTCGGCGTCATGCACCTCGAACACGGCGATCTGCTCAGCAGCCCGCACCGCCTTGAGGTCCCAGCCGAAACTCACCTCGATGCCGCGGCGCTTCACCACCTGCTGCAGGGTGCGGGCATAGGCAGGCACGGCAAACAGCGAACGCAGCGGCGTGCAAAAGATCACCCGGGTGTTCACGCCAACGCCACTTTTGGATTTGAAGTGATCGTCAGCCATGTACATCACCTTCTGGGGCGCGCCGCCACACTTGACCGGCGTGGCCGGCATGGTGAACACCGCATTGCCGCCGTGCACTGCCTGAATGCTCTGCCAGGTGTAGGGGGCGTAGTCGCGGCTGTAGTTGCTGCAGACCCCGTGACTGCCGAGGGCATCGCTCAGGCCATCGATCAGGTCCCAGCGGCACTGCAGACCCGTCGCCATGATCAGCACGTTGTAGCCGATGGTGTCGCCGTCACTGGTGACCAGCTGATTGCGGGCTGGCTCAAAGCTGGCCGCTGCCGACTGGATCCAGCGCACACCCTTGGGGATCAGGGCCGCTTCGCTGCGGCGCGTCTGATCCACGGTCATCACCCCACCCCCTACCAACGTCCACCCCGGTTGGTAGTAGTGCTCACAAGAGGGCTCCAGGATCGCGACATCAAGACCGGGCCGCTGCCGGCGCAGCAGGTTGGCTGCGGTGATGCCGGCAGCACCACCGCCGACGATCAGCACCTGAACATGGGAGGGGGCAGGGGATGGGGCAGACAAGGGAACACGGCCACTAGACCCAGGCTATGCACCAATGCCGGCTGCGTCATCAAGTCGTAACAGCTTATCCACAGTCACTCCGACTTAGCGCTAGGATTTGCATGCCTGCAGAAGCATGCAGGCATAAACCCAGTCCGATCCGTCCTCGCCATGAGCGATCTCAGCGCCGCCGCGGCTCCCCAGCCCGGCTTCCCCCGCATCAAGGAACCAGCCCCCTATTTCGAGGCCCGCACCACCCATGGCCTGCGCAAGCTGACCGACTACGCCGGCAGGTGGCTGATTCTCTTCTCCCATCCCGCTGACTTCACCCCGGTCTGCACCACCGAATTCATGGCCTTTGCCAGGGCCTTTCCCGACTTTCAAAAACTCAACTGCGACCTTCTGGGCCTTTCGATAGACAGCTATTACGCCCACGTGGCCTGGGTACGCAACATCAAGGAGAAATTCGGCGTCGACATCCCCTTCCCGATCATCGAAGACCTGTCGATGAAAGTGGCCAACGCCTACGGGATGATCCAGCCCGGCGCGTCAGACACTTCGGCGGTGCGAGCCACCTTTGTGATCGACGACAAAGGCATTCTGCGCGCCATGGTCTACTACCCGATGACCAACGGCCGCTCGATCAACGAGTTTCTGCGGCTGGTGGAAGCTCTACAGACCTCTGACAGCCATGCGGTGGCCACACCCGAGGGCTGGCAACCGGGCGACAAGGTGATCGTGCCGCCCCCAGCCGATGTCGCCGCCGCCGACCAGCGCATCAACGAGGGCTACGAGTACACCGATTGGTACTTCTCCAAGACGTCGCTCTGAAGGCGTCAGCGGTTGAGGTCGAAACGGTCGGCCTCCATCACCTTGACCCAGGCGGCAACAAAGTCAGCCGCAAACTTTGTGGCGCCATCGCTCTGGGCATAGACCTCGGCGATGGCCCGCAACTGGGAGTTCGAGCCGAACACCAGATCCACCCGCGTGCCGCTCCAGCGCGGGGCACCGGTGCTGCGGTCGCGCCCCTCAAACAGCTCGCCGCTGTCATCGGTTGGCGACCAGGTGGTCGCCATGTCGAGCAGATTGACGAAGAAGTCATTGCTGAGCACCCCCACCCGCTCGGTGAACACCCCATGGCGCACGCCGCCGCTGTTGGCGCCCAGCACCCGCAGGCCGCCCACCAGCGCCGTCATCTGGGGGGCGCTGAGGCCCAGCAACTGGGCCCGGTCGACGAGCAGGTGCTCGGCGGTGACGCTCATGGGTCCCGCCTGCCAGTTGCGGAAGCCGTCGGCCTGGGGCTCCATCACCTCGAACGAGGCCACATCGGTCTGCTCGGCACTGGCGTCCATCCGTCCCGGGGTGAATGGCACCTCGAGCGGCTGGCCTGCGGCGGCGGCCGCCTGCTCGACGCCGACGCCACCCGCCAGCACGATCAGATCGGCCAGCGACACGCGGATGCCATCAGCGCGGGAGGCGTTGAAATCCTGCTGAATGCCCTCGAGCGCAGCCAGGACCTGCTGCAGCTGCTCGGGCTGGTTGACGGCCCAGTCCTTTTGGGGGGCCAGGCGCAGCCGGGCGCCATTGGCGCCGCCCCGCTTGTCGGAGCCGCGGAACGTCGACGCCGACGCCCAGGCCGTGGCCACCAACTGGCTGACCGTGAGGCCCGAGGCCCGCACCCGCCCCTTGAGATCGGCGATGGCAGCCGCATCGACCAACGGATGATCCACCTCCGGGATCGGGTCCTGCCAGATCAGGTCCTCGGCGGGCACCTCAGGACCGAGGTACAGGGCCTTGGGCCCCATGTCGCGGTGGGTCAGCTTGAACCAGGCGCGAGCAAAGGCCTCGGCAAACGCCTCGGGATGCTGGTGAAAATGCCGCGAGATCGGCTCGTAGATCGGGTCAAAGCGCAGCGACAGATCCGCCGTCGTCATCATCGGCGGGTGCTTGAGCCCGGGGATGTGGGCGTCGGGGATCAGGTGCTCCTCGCGGCAGTCCTTGGCCTGCCATTGCCAGGCGCCGGCGGGGCTCTTGGTCAGCTCCCACTCGTAGCCGAACAGCATCTCGAAATAGCCCATGTCCCAGCGGGTGGGGTTGGGCTTCCAGGCTCCTTCGATGCCGCTGGTGATCGCATCGGCTCCCTTGCCGCTGCCATGGCGGTTGGCCCAGCCCAGGCCCTGCTCCTCGAGCGAGGCCCCCTCGGGGGGCGGGCCAAGGTGCTCATCGCTGGCAGCGCCGTGAGCCTTGCCAAAGGTGTGGCCGCCGGCGGTGAGGGCCACCGTCTCTTCGTCATTCATCGCCATGCGCGCGAAGGTCTCGCGCACATCGCGCCCTGAAGCCACCGGATCCGGCACGCCATTGGGTCCCTCGGGGTTCACATAGATCAGCCCCATCTGCACCGCCGCCAGTGGCTTCTCCAACTGGCGATCGCCGCTGTAGCGCTCATCGCCGAGCCAGGTGTGCTCGTTACCCCAATAAATGTCTTCCTCGGGCTGCCAGATGTCGGCGCGGCCACCACCAAAGCCGAACGGGCGCAGCCCCATCGATTCGAGGGCGCAGTTGCCGGCCAGGAGCATCAGGTCGGCCCAGGAGATGCGGTTGCCGTACTTCTGCTTGATCGGCCACAGCAGCCGCCGAGCCTTGTCGAGGTTGCCGTTGTCGGGCCAGCTGTTGAGCGGCGCAAAGCGTTGGTTGCCGGTGCCGCCACCGCCGCGGCCATCGGCGGTGCGGTAGGTGCCGGCGCTGTGCCAGGCCATGCGGATGAACAG
>JBJOHB010000108.1:0-8072 GCA_046047915.1 Cyanobacteriota bacterium | reverse complement strand
TCGGTGACCTTTTCGGCCACGGCTGATCTGGATGCTTGCTTCCCGGCGGCGATCGCCCGCCGCCTGCAGGGGTGGGACGGGGTCGCCCTGCTCGACTGCCAGCAGATGGCCGTACAGGGCGATCTGCCCCGTTGCATTCGGTTGCTGGCCCATGCCTGGCTTGACCCTGCCGATCCACCTGTGCACCCTTATCTGCGGGCGGCCGCAGCCCTGCGTCCCGATCGCGCCAGCTAGCCGGCCGGCCACTGGCCCTGCGCAGGGGCGATGGGGCCCCTCGAGAATGGATGCACACCGGTGATCGTCATGACGCCCCGTTCCCTGATGCACCGCCTGATGCGCCGTCCCCTGGTTCCTCTGGGTGGCGCCGTGCTGGCGGCGACCCTGGCCGCAGCCGGAAGCGTGGGTCTGGGCAACGTCCCGCGGGCCCTGGCCCAGGGCACCCCCAGCCTGATGGAGTTTCGCTGGGACAACACCCGCGATTACCGCAAGCTCTATTACTTCGTCACCGACACGGCCCGGCTGAAGCGGGCCGAGTACTACTTCATCCTCAGGCCCAAGGATCGCAAGAGCGCGATCATGAAGCTGAGCATCACGATCCCATCCCACTTCGACGTTCAGATCGATCCCAAGCGGGTCAAACTCTGCAAGATGTCCGAGGGGGGCATGCTGTCGCGCACCCGCTGCGTCGAGCAGATTCCGGCGACGATCGAAATCGCGCCCGGTGGCAAGGCGATCGAGGTCTTCCCCGATACGCCCGTCTCGGACAAGGGCACCATCGGCGTGTACATGCAGATCTTCAATCCATTCAGCATCGGCATGTATCAGTTCAACGCCCTGGCCCAGGCCCCCGGCGATGTGCCGGTGGCGGGCTACCTGGGCAGCTGGCTGATTGAGATTGATCCCGGCAATTTCTGAGCGCCTCCGCCTGATAAATTTGCCCACTGGCCGCGTCCGCAGACACCCCCATGACCAAGCGCACCCTCGAAGGAACAAGCCGCAAGCGCAAGCGGGTCTCGGGCTTTCGCGTGCGCATGCGCACCCACACCGGCCGTCGGGTGATCAAGGCCCGCCGCCGCCGCGGTCGCGCCCGCCTGGCGGTCTGATCCCTTGGCCCTGCCCCAGCGACACCGGTTGCGGGGCCAGCGTGTTTTTGATGCCTTGTACAAACGGGGGCGTGCGGTTCATGGTGAAGCCATGGTGCTGCGCTGGATGCCCGCCCAACAGGGCTTGATCCCAGCGGATCCCGATCGCAATCAACCCACAGCCTGGCGCTGTGGGGTTGTGGTCAGCACCAAGGTCCACAAACGGGCGGTGCAACGCAATCGTCTGCGGCGGCAGCTCCATCACGCTGTGCTGCAGCAGTTGCGCAGCTGCTGCGGTCCGCCGCTGTGGCTGCTGATCAGTCTGAAACCTGGCAGTGCCGCCTGGGAATCGCCCCGTCTCCTGGGAGAATGCAGGCACCTCCTCGACAAAGCCGGTCTCACCCCATGCCCCAGGAGCCCATTGCCCCCGGAATCAAGGTTGACGAAACCGTCTTCTACGAAGGGGGACCAGCCCGGGGCGACCTGATTTTCAACCTGTTGTTCGGCCTGACCCTGATCGGTCTACCCTTCACCGTTGGCGCCATCGTGCGGGCGGTCTGGTTGCGGTTCCGCATCACCAGCCGTCGCATCGAGGTCAATGGCGGTTGGCTGGGCAGGGACCGCACCCAGGTGGTCTACAGCCAGATCCGTGAGGTGCGGAGCGTGCCCCGCGGTTTTGGCGCCTGGGGTGACATGGTGTTGGTGCTCAATGACGGCTCCAAGCTCGAGATGCGCTCCGTTCCCCGCTTTCGCGAGATCGAGACCTACATCGAGGAGCGCCGCCGCGCCAGGCCTGCAGCCCCCAAGGGCATGGCGGCCTGATCGTCTTGAACGATCGGCCACACTGAGCACCACATCCATTTCCCGTCGTCTTCTGCTGCCGTGATCGGCTACATCTCCGACAACCTGCTGCTGCCCATCCTCGATTTCTTCTATGGATTGGTGCCCAGCTACGGGCTGGCGATCATCGCCCTGACGGTGGTGATCCGTCTGGCGTTGTTCCCCCTGAGCGCCGGTTCCATCCGCAACGCCCGGCGCATGCGCATCGCCCAGCCGGTGATGCAGAAGCGGCAGGCTGAGATCAAGAGCAAGTACGCCAACAACCCCCAGAAACAGCAGGAGGAGTTGGGCAACCTGATGAAGGAGTTCGGCAGTCCTCTGGCGGGCTGCCTGCCCCTGCTGGTGCAGATGCCGATCCTGTTCGCCCTGTTTGCCACCCTGCGGGGCTCACCGTTCGCCGATGTGCCCTACACGATCAACCTCAAGGTGGTGCCAGCCGATCAGATCGCCGCGGTTGAGCCCAAACCGTTCAACAGTCCCAGCCACTCGATTTTTGTCACCGAAACCAACCATGTGCCGGTGATCGCCAGCCTTGAGGGTGGCACCAAACTCGGTGTGGGCGAGTCGGTCCCGGTCAACCTGCACACCAAGGACGGCGAGAGCTTCGCGACGGTCCTCAGTGGCATTGACCACGGTGATGCTTTTGCCCCCAGCTGGAGCGTCACCAAGGGTGAGGGCGTGGTCAGCGTCGATGCCAACGGCACGATCAAGGCCCTCGCCCCCGGTGACGCCACCGTCGAGGCCAAGATTCCCGGCCTGGCAGCCCGCAGCGGCTTCCTGTTCATCAAGGCCCTCGGTCAGGTGGGCTTCATGACCGACGGTCAGGTGAACTGGGACATCGCCATCCTGGTGGCGGGCTTCGGCATCAGCCTGTTCGCCAGCCAGATTCTCTCTGGCATGGGCATGCCCCCTAACCCCCAGCAGTCGACGGCCAACAAAATCACGCCGGTGATGATCACGGGCATGTTCCTGTTCTTCCCCCTGCCGGCCGGCGTGCTGCTGTACATGGTGGTGGCCAACGTCTTCCAGGCCCTGCAGACCTTCCTGCTGGGCCGAGAAGCCCTGCCCGACAACCTGCAGCAGATCCTTGATCAGCAGTTGGCCCAGCAGAATCTGGCCACCGCCGGGGGTGCCTCAACCAGTGCTGAGCGGCTGCCCTTTGAGCCCAAGGGCAAGAAGTCAACAGGGCTGTGACTCCCACCATGGCTGAGGCCCTTGGTCCCGTTGCCGTCCAGGATCTGCTGAGCAACGAAGCCGGCACCAGCTGGCAGGTGCACCAGCAGATCGCTGGACTGGACAGTCAGGGCCCGGTTGTCGGTCAGCTGCGTGCCTGGCCCGATGGTCCGCTGCTGCGCCTTGAAGGTGAGCTTGAGGCCAGCGTCAGCCTGCGCTGTGACCGCTGCTTGCAGACCTATGCCCAACCGCTGCGTGCCCGGGTCAGCGAGCGCCTCGCCGTCGGGGGCAGCGATCAGGACCTAGCCGAAGCCCTTGATTTCGATGCCGAAGGATTCAGCGAGCAGCTCGATCCTGACGGCAGTTTTGACCCCCAGCAATGGGTGTATGAGCAATTGACCCTGCAGTTGCCCCTGGTCAACCGCTGTGGTCCCGATTGCCCCGGCCCCGCCAGCTGGGGCAGTGCTGATCCCCTACCCGATCCCCGCTGGGCGGTGCTCAAGTCACTGGATCCGTGAACCAGCTGTGAGTCAGTCCTGGGCCGACCAGCTTGACCTGCTGATCCGGGCGCGCACGCCCATTGTCTGGATTCGCAGCTTTGAAGAGCAGCGCGTCGAGACCCTGCTGCAGCAGGCCGCGCGGCGGCTGGGGGGACGCACCCTGTGGCGCTGGGATTTCATTGCCGGCCTGGCCGGTGCGCCCAACCGTGAGGGCGAGGCCGCCCGCAATCCGATGGCGGCCCTGGCGGTGCTCGATGGTCTGCCCCCTGACAGTGGCGCGATCCTGCTGCTGCGCGACTTTCACCGCTATGGCGACGATGCCGGGGTGTGCCGGCGGCTCCGCAACCTGGCGGTCAGCCTGCGTCAGGTGCCGCACACAATCGTGATCACCGCCCCCGAGTGGCAGCTGCCGCTGGAGCTCGAAGACTGCATCACCGTGCTCGATCTGCCCCTGCCCGAGCCGGCCGAGATCCAGCAGCTGCTGGTCAGCATTGCCGAGGCCAGTGCCCAACCCCTGGAGGCGGCGGTGCTCGAGCAGCTCACCGCCGCCTGCCACGGCTTGAGCGAGCAGCGGGTGCGCCAGATCGCTGCCCGCGCCCTGGCCCAGCGGGGCGCCCTGGGCGAAGCCGATCTGCTGGATGTGCTCGAGCAGAAGCGCCAGGTGATCGCCCGCAGCGAATTGCTCGAGTATTGCCCCAGCGAGGCCACCACGGCCGACATCGGCGGCCTCGAAGAGCTGAAGCGCTGGCTTCAGCAGCGTCACATGGCCTTTGGCGACGAGGCCCAGGCCTACGGGCTGCCGTTGCCGCGCGGGGTGTTGCTGGTCGGTCCCCAGGGCACGGGCAAATCCCTGACCGCCAAGGCGATTGCCCACACCTGGGCGATGCCGCTGCTGCGGCTCGACGTGGGTCGCCTGTTCGCCGGTCTGGTGGGGGCCAGCGAGGCGCGCACCCGCGAGATGATCCAGCGGGCCGAAGCCATGGCCCCCTGCGTGCTGTGGATCGATGAGATCGACAAGGGCTTCGGTGGCAGCTCCCGCAGCGACGGTGGCACCAGCCAGCGGGTCTTGGCCACGGTGCTCACCTGGATGGCCGAGAAGACCAGCGCCGTGTTTGTGGTGGCCACCGCCAACGGCGTTGCGTCCCTGCCGCCCGAGCTGGTGCGCAAGGGTCGCTTTGACGAGATCTTTTTGCTCGATCTGCCCAGCGCCGGCGAACGCGCCGCGATCCTGGATCTGCAGTTGCGCCGCCGCCGGCCCCATCACCAGATCCCTCTGCAGGTGCTGGTGGATCGCACCGAGGGGTTTTCGGGAGCCGAGCTCGAGCAGACCGTGATCGAGGCCATGCATCTGGCCTTTGCCGAGCAGCGCGAGTTCGGCGAAGCCGATCTGATCGCCGCCGCCAGCCAGGTGGTGCCGCTGTCGCGCACCGCCCGCGAGCAGCTCGAGCAGCTCAAACAGTGGGCCAGCAGCGGCCGGGCCCGTCCGGCCTCGCGCATGTAACGCCTCTGTGAAGAACTTCTAATCCAGGTAACGACCTGGGGAATCCCTTCCCTGCAGCCCCGCCACCGCCCATAGGGTCGCTGCACCCGCAGGCCCGCCGTGCTGCCCAATCCCGCCCCTCGCGACCGCAGCGAACTCACCAGTCAGCTGGCCGTCGCCGCCCTGGGGGCTGGTGTGGTCACCAGCATCGCCGTGGCCCAGGGCCAGAACCCGATGACTGCCCTGGGGATCACCCTGTTCTCGGCGGTTGCGGCCGTGATGGTCGGCCAGGTGCTCTGAGCCCGGCTCTGTTGCTAGCCATTCAGATCGGGCAAAAGTTGTCAGAATGCGCCGCATTTGCGGCCATTGTGTTGAACAAGAGCCACCAGAAAGGGGCAAGTTGTTGCCTCGACTTTGTTCTCTGTTCATGCTGAAGAGGTCGTTCCCTTGATCGGCCTTGTTCCTATCGCGACATGTCTTGCTGCCTTGGTCTGGCAGTGTTCTGGCGGCTGCATCGCTTGCATGCCAGTTGGCGCCAATGTCTGCTCGGGCTGATGTCCTCTATTCGCTGGACACCCGTTGCAGCCTCAGGTCGGCAGCACCAGTTCCCTGCCGGGTCGAGGTGCTCAACGAGAACGACGCCACGCTGTATCGCCACACGATTGGCACGGTCACCGAGACCATCCGCATCACCGATGCGCCTGTGCGCATGGCCCTGTGGGATGGCAGCGGCAAGCAGTGGAAGAGCCTCACTGGGGCGGCTGCCCGGTTTTCAACCAACACGGTGTGTTTCAACGGGCGTGACCTTTGCGTGGTCAACCCGAACTATCTCAACAGTGTCCGCCAACAGAATGCCCCGGCCATGGCCGGCCGTGATCTGGTGAAGGTGCACTTCGGTCCCGACGGCCGGATCGATGCCAGCTGCTACGACCAGGGTTGTGAGCTGAAGCAGCCATGAGACCCCTCATCACGTTCACGGCTGCGCTGCTGCTCTCTGGTCTGACCCTGCCCGCTGCGGCCCTGACCCCCTTTGACCGGCATGGCCCCTCCAGCGGCGTTGTCGATCAGCTGGCCCGCGGCGGTGGGCGCGGCGGCGGAGCTGCGGCCAGGCCCCAGACAGGGTTTGCGTCGGCTGGCAGTGGCCTGAACCGAGGCACGAGCCGTCCATCGGGTGGCTGGAGTTCCAGGGTCCCTGCCGATCGGGCAACCCCTTCGCTCAATCGCGATGTGAACCGCAACGTCAATCGCAACATCACGCGCCATTGGGGCGGCAATGTCAATCTTGCCGGTGTCAACCTGGTTCCCGGTTGGGCTCGCCCGGGTTGGGGTGTGGCCCGTCCCTGGCCCCACGGCTGGTATGGGGGTTGGGCCAGGCCGGCCTGGGGTTGGTGGGGAGCCAGGGCTGCCGCCTGGGGCATCACCACCCTGGCGACCGCGTCAGTGATCAATGCTGCGGTCAATTCGGCGGTGCAGAACCAGGTGAGTTACATCGTCGTTCCCGAGACCGATCTGCAGTTGCTCTATGGCACCGTGCAGCCCAGTGGCAGCCATGGCGTCACCTTTCTGGTGACCGACAACGGCAACAGTTACCGGCTGAGCGCCGACTGTGAGGCCGGCACCCTCAATGGCAACGTGCCGACCAGCGCCGCCGAAGCCGAGTTGGTCAATGCGGCCTGTCAGGTGGCTTTTGGCGCCGCCTGATTAGGCCGGGTTGCAGCTCCGTTCAGGACTCCTCGCTCAGCATCTGCCGATCGAACCACCCGGCCAGCAGAGCCCCGACGATCGGCGCGACCCAGAACAGCCACAGTTGTCCGACTGCATCACCTCCCACCCACAAAGCAACGCCTGTGCTGCGGGCTGGATTGACCGAGGTGTTGGTGACCGGAATGCTGATCATGTGAATCAGGGCCAGCGTCAGACCGATCGCCAGACCGGCAAAACCGGCAGCGGTAAGCCGGTCAGTGGCACCGATGATCACCAGCAGGAAGAAGAAGCTGAGGACCACCTCAATCACCAGGGCGGCCCAGAAGCCATAGCCTCCCGGCGAATGGGCACCCCAGCCATTGGTTGCCAGTGGATTGCTGCCGGACATCACCAGGTTCAGGGCTGGACCCCCAGCGACGACCAGTTTGATCAGACCCCCGGCCAGGACGCCGCCGATGACCTGGGCCACGATGTAGGGCAACAGTTCAGAGCCTTTCATGCGGCCGCTGGCCCACAAGCCAAAGCTCACAGCGGGGTTGAGGTGGCCGCAATCGCGGCGCTGCCACAGCCCCCAAACACAAGCCCGAACGTGCCAAAAGCTTCTGCCAGGCATGTCTTTTGAATGGGAACAGATGCTGCCATGCTGTGATGTTGATTCAGCAGCACCATCGATACCTCCCTTTGATCGGGTCAGCAACGCAGCTGGTTGACTTCGATGGAATTTCACACCACTTGTGGTGCATTGGCGCCATGATTTGCAGTTTGCGCAAATCTGAATCAATGCTGTTGTTGTGATTTCAGTCCTTGAGCCGCGCGATCAAACCTTCCGCAGCGCGATCAAGCCTCCAGCAGCGCGATCAGGGCCTGTTGCTTGTTGGCCTTGGCCAGATCCAGCGGCGTCTGGCCCTGCTTGGAACGGATCGTGCGATCGGCGCCGGCCTGGACAATCACGGTTGCGGCCTCAAGGTTGCTTTGCCAGACCGCATCGTGCAGGGCGGTGTAGCCGTTGTGGGGCCCCTGGCGATTGAGCTCCACCCCGTGGGCGATCAACAGGGCACAGGCCTCGGCATGGCCGGCATAGGCAGCGGCATGCAAGGCGGTCGCCTGCATGCCCGGATCGAGCACCCCCACGTCGGCACCGGCCTCCAGCAGCGCCGCCAGGACGGCGTTGTGTCCCAGATAGGCCGCCATGATCAACGGCCAGTCGCCCTTGGCATCGGCCTGATTGACCGTGGTCCCTGCCGCCAGCAGGCGCTGCACCGCGGCCAGGTCATTGGCCTTGACGGCTGTCAT
>JBJOHB010000107.1:0-9617 GCA_046047915.1 Cyanobacteriota bacterium | reverse complement strand
TCGCCAGCCGACCAGCGTTGAGGTTCTGTTGCACGCTCAGTTCCTCGATCAGTCGCAGGTCCTGCCACAAGGTGCCGATCCGGCGTTGCTGCAGCCGCCGGGTGCGGCGGCTGCGGGCCGGCGGGTCGCCCCGCCAGAGCACCTGCCCCGCGGACGCGGGCACCAGGCCGTTGGCCACGGCCAACAGGGTGCTCTTGCCGGCGCCACTGGGGCCCAGCAGCGCCACCCGCTCGCCCGGATGGATGGTCAGGCTGACACTGTCCAACCGGGGGCGATCACGGCCGGACACCCGCACCTGGCGCAGCTCGAGCAGGGGCAGCGTCACGGAGGTGCCACTCAGCGGATCTTGCCGATCTGCCGCCCCACCTTTTCAATCGGGGTGTAATCGCTGGCCTTGGCCCCGGTGAACTGCTGGGCGCCAAACAGCTGCAGGATCGCCTTCTGTTCGGGATTGGTGGGACGCCAGCTGATGATCGCTCCCCTCAGTTTGGCCGTGAATCCCTTGCCGAAGCGCGCATCCAGGTTCGGCTGGCCGATCCAGTGGTAGTCGGGATAGCCAGGGGTGCGCCAGATGGCGATCACCTTGTTGCGGTTAACTTTGCCGCTGCGCAGGTTGTCCTTCCAGACCTGCTCGTTGACCGCGCCCGCCTGATAAGCGCCGCTCTGCACCAGGGCGATGGTGGCGTCATGGCTGCCGCTGAACCCCGGGGCTCCACCGGCAAAGTCGCTGAGTTTGACCCCCGCCTGCTGCAGATAGAACTGCGGCATCAGCCGGCCTGAGGTTGAACTTTCGGAGCCAAAGGTGAAGCGTTTGCCCTTCAGTTCGCGCAGACCCTTGGGGTTGGTGAACGGTTGCAGTCCGCTGGCCTTGTTGGCGATGAACACGCTGTGAAAGGCGGCGTCGATGTCGCGCTGGGCGATCACCTGGGCTCCGGGTTTCTGCAAGCGGGCCTGCACACCGGTTAGCCCGCCGAACCAGACCAGATCCAGGTTGCCGGTTCGGAAGGCGCTGACCGCGGCGGCATAGTCGATCACCGGCACGTACTGGACGTTGACCCCCAGCTGTTTGCTCAGCTGCCGGGCCACCTGGCCATACAGCCGGTTGAGCTTTTCGGGGTTCTGGTCGGGGATCGCGCTGATCCGCAGCACTGGGCGTGTGGCCTGGGCGGCAGCAGGCCGCAGATTCGGGGGCAGGACCGCCGGTGCCAGGGCCAGGCAAAGGCCGAGGGCAACGGCGGTCCAACGTTCTCGGGTGGGCATGAACGGAACTGGGAATGAAGGACGAGCGAAGGCCGGCTGGCGTCAGAGTCGCTGCAGAAAGCGGGCCAGCCGTTGCAGGCCATCATCGATCGTCGCTTCGGAGGCGGCACAGGACAGGCGGATGCAGCGGTCGTCGCCAAACGCGATCCCCGGCACCACCGCCAGACCGGCTTCATCGAGCAGGCGGTTGCACAGGGTCATCGAGTCGAGGCCATAGGCGCTCACGTCCGGAAAGGCGTAGAACGCGCCTTGGGGGGTCTGCAGCTGCAGCTGGGGAATCGCCTGCAGGCCATCGCTGAGGCGTTGGCGCCGACTGTTGAATTGGGTCGCCATCGCCTGCACGCAGTCGCGGGGACCGCTGACCGCCGCCACCGCGCCGTACTGGGCAAAGGTGCAGACGTTGCTGGTGCTCTGGCTCTGCAGGGCGGCAGCGGCCTGGATCAAGGCCGGGTTGCCGGCCAGCCAGCCGATGCGCCAGCCGGTCATCGCCCAGCCTTTGGCACAGCCCCCAACGATCAGGATCCGCTCGGCCAGATCCGGGGCCACGGCGGCCAAGCTGTGGTGGCTGTGGCCCGGCGCCAGCAAAAATTCGTAGATCTCATCGCAGACCACCAACAGCTGGGGGTGCCGGCGCAGCACCGCAGCGATCGCCTCCAGCTCAGGCCGGCTCAGCACCATGCCGGTGGGGTTGCTGGGACTGTTGAGCACCAGCAGCTTGCTGGTGGGGCCGATCGCCGCTTCGAGGTCCTCGGCGCGCAGCCGGAAGCCGCTGGCTGCCGTGCTGGGGATCAGCCGCACCGAGGCCCCGGCCAGCTGGGCCATGTCGGGGTAGCTCAGCCAGTAGGGCGAAGGCAGCAGCAGCTCATCGCCCGGTTGCAGCAGCACCTGGAAGAGGTTGAACAGGGCCTGCTTGCCACCGTTGGTGACCAGCACCTGCTCGGGGCGGGTCGGGACCTGGTTTTCGCTGCTCAGCTTGTGGGCGATCGCCTCCCGCAGGGCCGGCTCGCCGGCTGCGGGGCCATAGCGGGTGTGGCCCGCCTCAAGCGCGGCAGCAGCGGCCTGGCGAATGAAGGCCGGCGTGTCGAAATCAGGTTCGCCGGCACTCAGGCTGCAGATGTCGGCGCCGGTGGCTTTGAGTTGCTTGGCCTTGGCGGCGATCGCCAGGGTCAGCGACGGTTGCAACGCCGATGACCGCGCCGACAGCCAGGCGCTGGCGGCAGCAGCAGAGCTCGGTGAGGTCGGCGTCGCCGGCATCGTGCAGGGGGCGATCAAGCCATCCTGCCCTACGCCTTTGCGGTCATGGGTTCAGTCCGAACCAAGAGGGTTCCAGGATGACCCCCTGTTCTGCCGGCCCAATGACCCTGCAGCGCCAGCTCGACGCCCTGCACCAGGCCTGCTGCGACTGCCGCCGCTGCTCCCTGGCGGCCGAACGGCAGCAGGTGGTGGTCAGCCGCGGCAACCCCAGCGCCCGGCTGCTGTTGATCGGTGAAGCCCCCGGCGCCGACGAGGACGCCCGCGGTCTGCCCTTTGTTGGCCGCTCGGGCCAGCTGCTTGATCGCTTGCTGGTGGAGGCGGGGCTTGATCCTCGGGATGATCTGTACCTCTGCAACGCGATCAAGTGCCGGCCGCCGGCCAACCGCCGCCCCCGGCCGAGCGAGCTCGCGGCCTGCAGACCCTGGCTGGCCCAGCAGATTCGCCTGGTCGATCCGGCCCTGGTGCTGTTGGTGGGGGGCACCGCCCTCGAGGCGGTGCTGGCGATCAAGGGCGGCATCACCGCTCTGCGGGGCCGGTGGCTGGGTGCTGACCAGGGGCCGATGGCGGCAGCGTTGCGGGGGCGCCGGCTCATGCCGCTGTTGCATCCCTCCTATTTGCTGCGCTTCGCAGCCGAGACCGAGGGCAGCCCCAGGGCGCTGACCCGCGCCGATCTCCAGGAGGTGCGTCGTCAGCTCAGCGCCCTGGTGTGACAGTCTTTGAGCGATCCTGGACCACCCCAGTCATGACCGCCGCCCTGGTCAGTCCCCGCGCCTCGTCTGACGACTGGGCCAGCACCCCCCGTTACGACACCCAGATCAAGCGGCGCCAGACCCGCAGCGTGCGCGTCGGTGATGTCTGGATCGGCAGCGACCACCCGGTGGTGGTGCAGTCGATGATCAACGAGGACACCCTTGACATCGAGGGGGCGACCGCGGGCATCCGCCGCCTGCACGAGGCGGGATGCGAAATCGTGCGGGTCACCGTGCCCTCGTTGGCCCACGCCAAGGCCATGGGCCAGATCCGCGCCAGGCTCGAGAGCACCTACCGGCCTGTGCCGTTAGTGGCCGATGTGCACCACAACGGCATGAAGATTGCCCTCGAGGTGGCCCAGCACGTTGACAAGGTGCGGATCAATCCGGGCCTGTTTGTGTTCGACAAACCGGATCCCAACCGCACCGAGTTCAGCGATGCCGAGATCGCAGCGATCGGTGCACGCATCAGTGACACCTTTGAGCCCCTGGTGAAACTGCTCAAGGAGCAGGACAAGGCCCTGCGCATCGGTGTGAACCATGGCTCCTTGGCTGAGCGCATGCTGTTTCGCTATGGCGACACCCCCCTGGGCATGGTCGAGAGCGCGATGGAGTTCATCCACATTTGCGACCGCCTCGACTTTCACAACATCGTTGTTTCGATGAAGGCGTCGCGGGCGCCGGTGATGATGGCGGCCTACCGGATGATGGCGGACCGCATGGACGCCGAGGGGTTCCCTTACCCCCTGCACCTGGGTGTCACCGAAGCGGGCGATGGCGATTACGGCCGGGTCAAGAGCACCGCCGGAATCGCCCCACTGCTGGCCGAGGGCATCGGCGACACGATCCGGGTCTCGTTGACCGAGGCACCCGAAAAGGAAATCCCTGTCTGCTACTCGATTCTGCAGGCCCTGGGGCTGCGCAAGACGATGGTCGAGTACGTGGCCTGCCCCAGCTGCGGCCGTACCTTGTTCAACCTGGAGGAGGTGCTGCATCAGGTGCGCAGCGCCACCGCCCATCTCACGGGCCTGGACATCGCCGTGATGGGGTGCATCGTCAACGGCCCCGGTGAGATGGCCGATGCCGACTACGGCTACGTGGGCAAGACCCCCGGCGTGATCTCCCTGTACCGCGGACGGGACGAGATCCGTCGCGTTCCCGAGGCCGAGGGCGTCCAGGCCCTGATCCAATTGATCAAGGACGACGGCCGCTGGCTCGATCCCTGAACCGGCAATCCCCCGCTCCGCAGCCCGCATCTGCCGCTAGTTTGAAGGGAGGATTTCAGGCCGTTTCATGGGTGCCAGCAGGTCGGTGGTGATGTTGGTCGGGCTCAGCGCCTGTGCCGCCACCGCAGTGTTGGCCCGCGAGGTGGTGACCCCCCCGGGTGGCAACTCGCGCATCAGCGACAGCCCCAAGGAGGTGATCGATCAGACCTGGCAGATCGTCTTTCGCGACTATCTCGATACCACCGGCAAGTACAACGATGAGCGCTGGCGCAAGTTGCGCCGCGATGTGCTGGCCAAGAGCTACGGCAGCTCTAAGGAGGCTTACGACGCCATTCGCGGCATGCTCGGCAGCCTGGATGATCCGTACACCCGTTTCCTGGACCCGCGCGAGTTCAAGGAGATGCAGATCGACACCTCCGGTGAGCTCTCCGGGGTGGGCATTCAGTTGAGCCTCGACAAGGAGACCAAGGAGCTGGTCGTGGTCTCGCCCATCGAAGGCTCGCCCGCCTCGCGGGCGGGGGTCCAGCCCAAGGATGTGATCACCGCCATCGATGGCAAGAGCACCAAGGGCATGAGCACCGAGGATGCGGTCAAGCTGATCCGCGGCCAAGCCGGCACCGCTGTGAAGCTGACGCTTCGGCGCAAGGGCCAGCCTGTGGACCTGTCGCTCACCCGTGAACGCATCGAGCTGCATGCGGTCGAACACCAGATCAACACCACCGGCGATGGCCTCAAGGTCGGTTACATCCGTCTGAAGCAGTTCAACGCCAACGCCACCAAGGACATGCGCGCGGCCCTCAAGGACCTCGAGGGCAAGGGGGTGGATGGATACGTCCTGGATCTGCGCAGCAACCCCGGCGGCCTGTTGATGGCCAGCATCGAGATCGCTCGTCAGTGGCTCAACGAAGGCACCATCGTCTCCACCAAAACCCGCGACGGCATCACCGATGTCAAGAAGGCCAATGGCCGGGCCCTGACCAGCAGACCACTGGTGATCCTGGTCAACGAGGGGTCCGCCAGCGCCAGCGAGATTCTTTCGGGCGCGCTGCAGGACAACAACCGCGCCGTTCTGGTTGGGCAAAAGACCTTTGGCAAGGGCCTGGTGCAGTCCGTGCGCGGGCTGTCCGATGGCTCGGGCATGACCGTGACCATCGCCAAGTATTTGACCCCCCGCGGGCGTGACATCCACAAGCACGGCATTGCTCCCGATGTGGCGGTCAAGATGGGCGAGCAGGAGGCCCAGCGCCTCAAACTTGAGGACCTGGGCACCCGCAAGGACAGCCAGTACCGGGTTGCCGAATCGACGCTGGTCAAAAAGGTGCGCACCGCCGGCTCTGTCGAGAAGGCCTACAACCCCACCAGTGCCAACGTCCCGGCAGCGACAGCCACACCCGCGGCTTCGGCAACGCCCTGATCAACGGTTGATGGCGTCGCGATCGCTGCTCAGCCCTCAGGCGCCAGCAGCAGTCCGTGTTCGCCGTAGCGCCGCTTCACTTCCAGGTCAACGCCGGGCTCTGGCTGCCAGTGCAGGCTCACCCACTCCGGCTGTCCTGCTGGGCGGCTCGCCATCGTGATCGCCCAGACGGCAGACGGTGCCTGGGCCAGCATCCAGCGCTGCTGATGGCTGCCTTCGCCTCGAGGGATCAGCTGCAGCGGTGCGACCGGGGGCTCTGGCTCTGAACCCGGTCGCCCCTCGGTGACCAGCACCAGCGACTCCAGGCCGCTGCTGTGGTGGCGCACGACGGCACGACGGCGCTGCTCACCCCAGACGAGGCACAGTTCACACACCCACGGCCAGGGACCGATCCGGTCGGGTCCCAGGCTCCAGTGCCCCTCGGGACTGATCTGCATCTCGGCAGGCGGCTCGGCAAACTGCATCGAGCGCACCGTGCCAGTGCTGCGATTGGTGAGATCGGCATGGATGGTGCCGGCGCGATCGGCCACCTCTAGGTGGCTACCAAAGCGCTCGAGCTCGCGACCGTTGCCATCCAGCCGGATGAAGGTTCCCTGCCAGATGCCAGCGTTGTGGTTCAGCAGGGTCTGGCGCAGCATGACCGAATCTTGAAACAATGGCGAGAACATCGAATTCGGGCACTCGGCTCAGTGATGCGACACCCAGAGCAACAACCGATTTCGATTTGGTCCCACAAACCCTGGTGGTGTCAACCCTGGACGATTCTGTTGACCGGCGTGCTCGCAGGTGCAGGCAGCTGGTTTGTGCTGCGCATCGTGTGGCTGACGACGGTCGTCTCGATCGGCGTGCTGCTGTGGTGGCTGGTGTTTCTGGTGCTGGTGCCTGCGGCCTATCGGCAGCAACAGGAAAGCGGCGAAGACAACTGAGGGAAACGCTGAAGGTTTGGCCTCAGTTCAGCTCGATCAAGCCACCGGGCGCATCAGGCCACCGGCTGCATCAGCCCGCCGCCGGGGCTCGAGTCGTCGTCGTCGTTCTCGCCGCTGCCCTGGGTCAGGGCATAGATGCCAAGGGCGCCCAGGCTGATCACGGCTGACAGGACGCCGAAGCCACCGCCCCCCGTACCCAGCTCGATCAGGTCGCCCATGGTGGCCCGTTACACAACTTCTCACAATTGTAACGGACTTTTGCGCCAGCTGTTCATACGGCCACCACGGCTGCATTTTGGCTGGCCTGCTGCTCGGCCCGCTGGCTTTCGGTGAGGCCATCAGCCCCGGGGATCTGGGCGGCCATGAGCGCCAGCCAACCCTTGAGCTCTTCGACCTGTTTGTCGATCGGCAGCACCCCCAACCCCCGGGCCAGCACCTTGGCCGCCGCGCCGCTGCCGGCCTGGTACACCAGGCGCCCATGCAGGTGCTGGGGCAGCCCCTGGCGCAGCAGGCGAAACGCCGGCTCTTCCATCGGGGTTTCGAGGGCGATGTTGGGTTTCTCGGGTTTGATGCGCGAGAAGCCGCAGCATTTGGCCAGCAGCTTGAGCTCCATCAGCTGCAGCAGGGCGATCACCGGCGACGGCAGGGCGCCGTAGCGGTCGACCCAGCCGGTGGCCAGCTCGAGTAGGGCGTCCTTGCTGCCGCAGTCGGCGGCGGCGCGGTAGGCCGCCATCTTTTCGTCGTTGTCGGCAATCCAGTCGCCGGGGATAAAGGCCGTGATCGGCAGGTCGATCTGGGTGTCGTCGACCCGGGGAATGTCCTGGCCCTGGATCTCGGCCAGGCACTCCTGCAACATCTCCATGTACAGGTCGAAGCCGATCGTCTCCATCTGGCCGCTCTGTTCGACCCCCAGCAGGTTGCCGACGCCGCGGATCTCCATGTCGCGCATGGCCAGCTGGTAACCCGAGCCCAGCTGGGCGAATTCCTGAATCGCCCGCAGCCGCGCTCGGGCCGCCTCGCTCAGGGTGGCATCACCGGGATAGAACAACCAGGCGTGGGCCTGGATGCCGCTGCGGCCCACCCGGCCCCGCAACTGGTACAGCTGGGCCAGGCCGAACTTGTGGGCGTCCTCGATCAGGATGGTGTTGACCCTTGGGATGTCGAGACCGCTCTCGACGATGGTGGTGCAGAGCATTAGGTCGGCCTCACCGGCGTTGAAGGCGACCATGGCGCTCTCGAGCTCACCCTCGGCCATCTGGCCGTGGGCCACCAGCAGCCGCAGCCCCGGCAGCATCGCCCGCAGCTGGGTGGCCACATCTTCAATGCCGTCGACCCGGGGCACGACGTAAAAGATCTGGCCGCCGCGGTCGAGCTCCTGGCGAATGGCGCTGCGCACCGCCTCCTCGTCGAGGGCGGCCAGGTGGGTCTTGATCGGCCGGCGCAGGGGCGGCGGCGTGGTGATCAGGCTCATCTCCCGTACTCCTGAGAGGCTCATGTAGAGGGTGCGGGGGATCGGCGTCGCCGAGAGGGTCAACACGTCGACGTCCTTGCGCAGGGCCTTGATCTTTTCTTTTTGGTTGACCCCGAAACGCTGCTCTTCGTCGACCACCAGCAGGCCGAGCTGTTTGAAGCTGGTGCCCTTGCCCAGCAGTTGGTGGGTGCCCACCACCACGTCGACCGAGCCGGCGTTAAGCCCGTCGAGGATCGCTTTGCGTTCGGCGGCGGTGCGGAACCGGTTCAGCAGACTCACCTTGAGCGGGTACGGGGCGAAGCGTTCGCTCAGGGTGCGCCAGTGCTGCTGGGCCAGCACCGTGGTGGGGGCCAGCAGCGCCGCCTGCTTGCCGGCGGTCACCGCCTTGAAGATGGCCCGGATCGCCACTTCGGTCTTGCCGAAGCCCACATCGCCGCAGACCAACCGGTCCATCGGCTGGGGCTGTTCCATGTCGCGCTTGACCTCGGCGATGGCCTTGACTTGGTCGGGCGTCGGTTCATAGGGGAACGAGTCCTCCAGTTCGTTCTGCCAGGGGCCGTCGGGGGGGTAGGCAAACCCAGGAGCCTTGTGGCGCTCGGCGTAGAGCTTGACCAGATCGAGGGCCACCTTGCGGATGGCTTTTTGGGCCCGTTCCTTGGCCTTGCTCCAGGCGGTGCCACCCATGCGGTTTAGATCGGGCGGGGCGTCGCTGGTGGCGCGGTAGCGGCCCAGGCTGCCCAGCTGGTCGGCGGCGACCCGCAGCAGCCCGTCGGCGTACTGCACCACCAGGTAATCGCGGGATTCGCCGCTGATCGCCAGTTTCTCGAGCTTGAGGAACTTGCCGATGCCGTGGTTGCGATGCACGACGAAGTCGCCGGGCTGCATTTTGTTGGGATCGACCGTGCGGCTGGCGGCCTTGCGGCGGCGGCGGACGTAGCCCGTGGCTGCCAGGCTGTGCTGGCCAAAGAACTCCCGGTCGGTGATCAGCACCACCCGCCAGGCGGGCAGCTGCAGCCCCTCGAGTTCGGCGGCACCCCGGGTCTTGAGGGCCACCGGCGTGTTCTGCTCGACCAGCCGTGCAATCGCCGGCAGGTCGCCCGGGTTGGGCACGAACCGGGCGATGCAGTCGTGCTCTTCGAGCAGGGCGACGGCGCGGCTGGGCTGGGCCGACAGCAGCCAGACCGTGGCTTTGTCCCGTTGGAACCCCTTGATCAGGCCGGCCAGCTTGCCAAAGGCATTGGGGTAGGCCGGCACCGAGCGGCTGGCCAGATCCAGTTGGTTGGGGTGGTTGTCGGTTTCGTGCAGCTCACACAGGTC
>JBJOHB010000106.1:0-2532 GCA_046047915.1 Cyanobacteriota bacterium | reverse complement strand
TGTCCGGCGACGATTAGATAGGCGGGACCGCGCAACTACATAGGCGGGTCTCAGGACGCGACAACAAGGCTCCGATCCCGGTCTGGAGCCCCGCGATGCCCGCCCCTCTGTCGTTGCGCATCAAGGAGCGGTACATGGCCAAACGGGCCAGCGGCCTCAGCCAGCAGGTGGCGGCTGATGTGGTGGGGATCTCAGTGCGCAGCGCCCAGCGGATCGATCGGGGTGATCACCAACCCGAGGGGCAGCAGCAGCAGCGAGGCCGGCATTGGCGCACCCGAGCCGATCCCCTGGCGGAGGTCTGGGACAGCGTTCTGTTGCCCATGCTGGAGAAGGCACCGCAGCTGGAACCCCAGACCCTGCTGCTGCACCTGGAGCGGACCTTCCCCGGCCAGGAGTGGTTTCGCCGTAAGCGAACGCTGCAGCGCCGCGTCGAGCAGTGGAAGGCCCACTACGGCCCAGCGCGGGAGGTGATGTTCCTGCAGCACCACCAGCCGGGGGTGCTCGGCATCTCGGATTTCACCCTGCTCAAGGGCGAACCGATCACCGTGGCGGGCCAGGTGCTGGAGCACCGGCTGTTCCATTTCCGCCTGCCCTATTCGGGGTGGTGCCATGTGGAGGTGATCCATGGCGGCGAGAGCTTTGTCGCCCTCTCAGAAGCGCTGCAGAACGCCCTGGCCCTCTGCGGCGGGGTTCCGGCGGAGCACCGCACCGACAGCCTCAGCGCCTGCTTCCGCAATCGCGACGGTTCCTACGCCGGCGACTACACCAGTCGCTACCGCGAACTCTGCGCCCACCTGGGCGTGATCGCCACCCGCAACAACCGCGGTGTGGCGCACGAGAACGGCGCGATCGAGGGTCCGCACCGGCACTGGAAACACCGGCTGGAGCAGCAGCTGATCCAACGAGGCAGCAGGGATTTCGCCACTGAGGCGGAGTACCGGCGGCTGGTGAGCCAGGTCACCAACACCCTCAACAGCCGCCACGAGGTGGCCGGGCGGCTTGAGATCGAGCGGCTGCACCTGCAGCCCCTGCCGGTGGAGCGCTTTGCCGATTACGAGCCGGTGGTGGCGACGGTGCGGAGCACCAGCACGATCGAGGTGCGCTCCATCACCTACAGCGTCCCCTCACGGCTGATCGGCCAGCAGCTGACGGTCCACCTGCGCCACGACCGGCTGGATCTGTTCCTGCGCAGCCAGTTCGTCGAAACCCTGCCGCGCTTGCACCGGCGGGCGGGAGCCAGCGGGCCGTTGCGGCGGATCGACTTCCGCCACGTGATCGACAGCCTGCGCCGCAAACCCAGGGCTCTGCTGCGTGCCCAGCTGCAGGCCGACATCCTCCCCAGCGAGAACTGGCGGCGGCTGTGGCGACAACTCCTGGCGGCGCTGCCGCCGGATGAGGCGGCCAAGGTCATGGTCGACTCCCTCCATGTCGCCGCCCGGACGGACGATCTGGCCGGTGTGGAGCGGTACCTGCGCCGTCAGCTCCGCCGCGGTGAGCTGAACCTCAGCGCTCTGCGGGATCACTACGGTCTGCGGCCCCCACGGGGCCTGACGGCCATGCCCCAGCTCGACATCCCCGAACACACCCTCAGCAGCTATGACGAACTCCTGGGCGGAGCCCCCCCGCCGGCCGGCGCTGGAGATGGCCCTGCCGACCCTGCTCAAGCAGTTGAAACTGGCGCAGTTCCGCAGCCAGTGGCAGGCGGCCGAACAGCAGGCCGCAGCCGAGGGCTGGGATCCGGCCAGCTACCTCTATGTCCTGGCCGAGCAGGAACACCAGCAACGCCACCAGGCGCGGCTGCGGCGGCTGTTGCATGAGGCCCAGCTGCCGCTGCCCAAGACCCTGGCCGAGTTCGACTGGGGTGCCATCCCCGACCTCGATCGCCCTCAGATGGAGCAGCTGGCCCACGACACCGGCTGGCTGGATCGGGCCGAGAACCTGCTGCTGTTTGGCCCCAGCGGTGTGGGCAAGACCCACCTGGCCGCTGGGATCTGCCGCAGCCTGATCGCCCTGGACCGTTCGGCTCGGTTCTACTCGGCCACCACCTTGGTGCAGGAGCTGCAGCGGGCCAAGGCCGACTACGCCCTGGCCAAGGCCCTCAACCGCCTCGATCGCTTTGCCCTGCTGGTGATCGACGACATCGGCTACGTGCGCAAGGACGAGGCCGAGACCTCGGTGCTGTTCGAGCTGGTGATGCACCGCTACGAACGCAGGTCCCTCTTGGTGACCAGCAACCAGCCGTTCAGCGAGTGGGAGAACGTCTTCTCCACCAGCGCCATGACCGTGGCGGCGGTGGACCGGCTGGTGGATCACAGCACCTTGATCCAGATCAATGGCGAGAGCTACCGCCGCAGACGGGCACGACGTGTGGGAAGCCAGGCCAAGGGCTGATTTGTCGTCCTGACCAGGCGTCAATTACCCGCCAACCACCCCCGACAACAGCGCGGCCCACCCCCTGCCATGGCAGGGGGTGGGGGGCAGGTACCCGCCTACGTAATTGACGCGACCCGCCTACGTAGTTGACACCGGGCA
>JBJOHB010000105.1:0-6350 GCA_046047915.1 Cyanobacteriota bacterium | reverse complement strand
ACGCGCGGCCCAGACCTACCTGGCACCGCTGTTGGAGCAGAAGGTCGAGGCGATCGTGCTCGGCTGCACCCATTACCCCCTGCTTGTGCCCCTGCTGCAGGAGCTGCTGCCCCCGGAGATCACCCTGGTGGATCCGGCACGGGCGGCGGTGCAGCGGCTGGGCCCCCTGCTGGCCAGCCTGGGCGACCTGCCCGAAGGCGAGCAACGGCAGAATCCCGTGCTCACCCCCCTGCTGGCGAGTCGCATCTGTGTGACCGGCTGCCCCAGGGCCTTTGCCCAGGCGGCGGCCCGCTGGTTGGGAAGCGAACCCCAGGTTGAGCAGGTCCAGCTCAAGCGGCAGCAGGCCTGAGCCTTCTAGGATCACGCCACAGCGGAGGTTGCGTGGCAACGGTTGCAGAACTGCTCCAGCCCGTCGAGGCCGACCTCGATGCCCTGCTGGCCGATCTGCGCAGCCTGATCGGTGCTGGTCACCCAATTTTGCAAGCCGCCGCCGAGCACCTGTTTGCCGCAGGCGGCAAGCGGCTGCGCCCCGGGATCGTGCTGCTGATCTCGCGCGCCATCAGCCCCGCCGGTGAACTCGAGCCCCGCCATGGCGCCTGGCGGAGATCACCGAGATGATCCACACCGCCTCGCTGGTGCACGACGATGTCGTCGATGAGGCCTCGACCCGCCGGGGGGTGGACACCGTCCACAGCCGCTTCAACCACCGCGTGGCTGTCTTGGCAGGCGATTTTCTGTTTGCCCAGGCCAGCTGGCACCTGGCGAACCTCAACGATCTTGAGGTGGTCAAGCTGCTCAGCCGCGTGATCATGGATCTGGCGGATGGCGAGGTCAAGCAGGGTTTGTTCCGGTACGACACCGGCCAAAACTTCGAGACCTACCTGGAAAAGAGCTACTGCAAGACGGCGTCGCTGATCGCCAACAGCGCCCGCGCCGCCGGGGTGCTGACCGGCCTCAACCCATCCCAACTCGATTCGCTGTACCGGTTCGGCCGCCAGCTGGGCCTGGCCTTCCAGGTGGTCGACGACATTCTCGATTTCACCGGCAACGACCAGCAGCTGGGCAAACCCGCGGCCAGCGATCTGGCCAGTGGTTATCTGACGGCCCCGGCCCTCTATGCGCTCGAGGAGCGACCGGCCCTCGCCGGGTTGATCGAGCGGGAGTTCAGCCAGGACGGTGACCTGGAGCAGGCCCTGGAGCTGGTGCGCAGCAGTCAGGCCATCACCCGGTCACGGGCCCTGGCCCAGGGCTTTGCCAATGAAGCCCGGGATGCCTTGAACTGGCTGCCCCCGTCCCCCAGCCGCAGCGCCCTGTTGGCCCTGCCTGAGTTTGTGATCAGTCGGCTCTACTGACACCAGGGTCAGTCCGGCAGCACAACCTCGGCCAGGTCATCAAGCAGCCTGCAAGTGCTGGGCCAGTGCATGACCACATGGGCGGCAATGCGGTCATGACGGTGCCCCAGCACGTACACCAGACAACCGGCTGCGGCAGCCGACTGCACGCCGGCCTGCGAATCTTCGAACGCCCAGCAGTCGCGGGGATCAACGCCAAGACGCCGTGCCGCCAGCAGGTAGGGATCCGGGGCTGGCTTGCCAGCGGCCAACGCCGGGTCATCGCCATGGACCCGCACCGTGATCGCCGCCAACCAGGGATGGGGTGCTTCCTTGAGGGCCACAGCCGCCCGGCTGCTGCTGGTCACCATGGCCATCGGCACCCCGCGGGCCTGGCAGGCCGCGATCAGACCGACGGCACCGGGCATGGGCGGGGCCGATGGCAGCAACCGCTCCGCGATCGGCTGCCGCACAGCCAGCAGCTCCTCCACCGAGGGGACCACCTGGCCGGCCTGGTCGATCCAGTGGCGAACCTGCTCGGCGCAATCGAGCCGGCGTCGACCGCGCAGCGCCAGCAACTGGTCGACCGTCAGGTCCAGACCAAACTGGTGTGCCGCCTGTTGCCAGGCTTGGCTGTGCAGCGGCTCGGTGTCGAGCAACAGACCATCAAGATCAAACAGGCAGGCAGCGGGGACGGGCATGCAAGCCATCCTCTCAAGCCAGACTGGTTCGCGCGTGTCACGATGCGCCGATGAGCGACGCCAACGGGTCCAAGGCCACGATCGAATCGGTGCTGCAGGAGCAGCGCCTGTTCACGCCGCCCGCTGCGCTGGCCGCCTCGGCGCGGATTGGTTCGTTGGAGGCCTATCGGGCCTTGTGCGCCCGGGCCGAGACCGACCCCGACGGCTTCTGGGGTGATCTGGCCCGCAGCGAACTGCACTGGTTCGAGCCGTTTGACACGGTGCTCGACTGGAGCAACCCGCCCTTTGCCCGCTGGTTTGAAGGCGGCACCACCAACCTGAGCTTCAACTGCCTGGACCGGCACCTGAGCGGACCCAGGGCCGACAAGACCGCCCTGATCTGGGAGGGAGAACCCGGCGACACGCGCACCTTCACCTACCGCCAGCTGCACGCCGAGGTGTGCAAGGCAGCCAATGGGCTCAAGGCGCTGGGCATCGGCAAAGGGGACCTGGTGGCCCTCTACATGCCGATGATCCCCGAAGCGGCGATCGCCATGCTGGCCTGCGCCCGCATCGGCGCGCCCCATTCGGTGGTGTTCGGCGGTTTCTCGGCCGACGCCCTGCGGGACCGGCTGATCGACGGAGCCGCCAAGGCGGTGATCACCGCCGACGGCGGCTTCCGCAAAGACAAACCGGTGCCGCTCAAGCCAGCGGTGGACGAGGCCCTGGGCGCTGGCGGCGGTGCCCCCACGGTCGAGCACGTGCTGGTGGTGCGGCGCATCAACGGGGACTGCGCCATGACCGGCGGCCGCGACCATTGGTGGCACGACCTGGTCGAGGGCCAGAGCACGGCGTGCCCGGCCGAGCCGATGGCCAGCGAAGACCGCCTGTTCGTGCTCTACACCTCGGGCTCCACCGGCAAACCCAAGGGGGTGGTCCACACCACCGCCGGCTACAACCTCTGGGCCCACCTCACCTTCCAGTGGATCTTTGACATCCGCGAGGACGACATCCACTGGTGCACCGCCGATGTGGGCTGGATCACCGGCCACAGCTACATCGTCTATGGCCCCCTGTCAAACGGCGCCACCACGGTCATGTACGAGGGCGCGCCGCGGCCCAGCAAGCCCGGCGCCTTCTGGGAGGTGATCGAGAAGCACCGCTGCACGATCTTCTACACCGCCCCCACGGCGATCCGGGCGTTCATGAAGAGCGGCCGCGCCGTGCCCGATCAGTACGACATGAGCAGCCTGCGAATCCTGGGCACCGTGGGTGAGCCAATCAATCCTGAAGCCTGGATGTGGTACCGCGAGGTGATCGGCGGCGACCGTTGCCCGGTGGTCGACACCTGGTGGCAGACCGAAACCGGTGGGGTGATGATCAGCCCCCTGCCGGGGGCCACCCCCACCAAGCCCGGCTCCTGCACCCTGCCCCTGCCCGGCATCGCCGCCGACATCGTCGACAAGGCCGGCAACTCGCAGGGGGCTGATCAAGGCGGCTATCTGGCCGTGCGCCGGCCCTGGCCGGGGATGATGCGCACGGTGCACGGCGATCCCGAGCGCTTCAAAAAGAGCTACTGGGAAGAAGTGCGCCCCGCCGATGGGTCCTATCTGTACTTTGCCGGCGACGGAGCTCGCCGCGACGCCGACGGCTACTTCTGGGTGATGGGCCGCGTCGATGACGTCATCAACGTCTCGGGCCATCGCCTGGGGACCATGGAGATCGAGAGCGCCCTGGTCAGCCATCCGGCCGTGGCCGAGGCCGCCGTGGTGGGCCGGCCTGATGACCTCAAGGGCGAGGGCATCGTCGCCTTCGTCACCCTGGAGGCGGGCCGCAGCGGTGATGACGCCCTGGTGGCGGACCTGCGCCGTCATGTCGGCAAAGAGATCGGTCCGATCGCCAGACCCGACGAGATCCGCTTCTCGGACGCCCTGCCCAAGACCCGCAGCGGCAAGATCATGCGCCGCATCTTGCGGGCGCTGGCCGACGGCCAGGAGGTGAGCGGCGACACCAGCACGCTCGAGGATCGCTCGGTGCTCGACGCCTTGCGCCAGTGACCCCATCAGCGGCGCAGCCAAGCGGGCTCTATCGCAACCAGCTCCTCGCCCTGGTGGGCCTGGGGCTGGTGTTTCGGCTGGTCCTGGCCCTGATCCTGCCGCCCGGTTACGACGAGAGTTATTACCTCTTCTATGGGCAGAACCCAGCCCTCAGTTACTTCGACCACCCGCTGGCGGTGGGGGTGTGGGCCTGGTTGGGACTGCATGTGGCACCGCTGCTGCCGGCCCAGCCGGTGCTGGCGCTGCGGCTGCCGGGGCTGATCAGTTACTGCCTCGCCCTGGTGCTGCTGGCTGAGGCGAGCCGTGTCTGGTTTGGCCGCCGGGCCGCCCTGCTGACCGCAGCTCTGGGCTCGGTCTCGCCGCTGCTGTTTGCCTGCGGCGGCCTGCTGCTGTTGCCCGACAGCCCACTGGTGCTGCTGCTGAGCCTGCTGCTGTGGTGGCTGGCACGGCACCCGCTCCATGCCCAACGCAGCCCGGGGGAGTCACTGCGCTTCGGTCTGCTTCTGGGGTTGCTCAGCCTGTGCAAATACCACGCGCTGCTGCTGATCCTGACGCTGCTGCTGGCCCGGCTGGTGGATTCGATCCAGCGGCGCCAGCTCCAGCTCGCCGACACCGCCTTGGTGTTCTGTGGCTGGTTGGCCGCCAGTTGGCCCCTGTGGCTCTGGAATCTGCAGAACGGCTGGTTGTCGTTCGCCTTTCACAGCGGCCGCACCACGGCCGTCAACGGCTTTCAGTGGCAGGGGCCGCCGCTGTTTCTGCTGAGCCAGCTGGCCCTGCTGTTCCCCAGCGTGGGGGTGCTGCTGCTGCTGAGCCTGCTGCGGCCCAGGCCCGCCGCCAGCTCCGAGGCCGCGGCGGGTACCCATCTGCTGCGACTGCTGGCGATCCCCCAGCTGGTGCTGTTTCTGCTGCTGGCGGGGCGCATGCAGGTGCTCTCCAGCTGGCTGGTGCCGGCCTGGTGGCTGCTGCTGCCCCTGGCCGGAAGCCGACTGGCCTCGCCTGGGTTGCTGCAGCGGCTGTGGCTGCGGGTTGTGGCCCTGTTCACGGTGATCGCCGTGCCGCTGTTGAGCCTGACGGCAGCGGCCCATGTGCGCTGGGGGATCGCCCGATCCCTGCTGCCCGCTGCGGTGGACACCTCGGGCCAGCTGCTGGCGCCGGCGGCCCTGCGTCAGGCCTTGCAACAGCATCCCCGCCTCTGGCAGGCCCTGGTCCAGGCCGAGGTGATCGGCTCGAACCGCTACGAGCTGCCGGGCTTCATGGCCCTGGCCCTGCGGGGCCACAGCCAGGCGGCCTACACCGCCTACTCAGGCGACAACAGGGGCTTTGATCAATGGCGGCACACCCTGAACCCCAAGGCCCGCCGCGGCGTGCTGTTCGCGGTGGTGGGCGACTACACCCCCCTGCAATCCCTACGGCAGAGCGGGCCGTCCCAGCCCTGGCGGTTTGGCCCGTTGCAGCCCCTGGGCCGGGTGCAGGTCGGGCGGGCCGGCCAACCGGCTGCCCTGCTCGAGTTCTATGCCTATGACCCGAGCCTGGTCAGCCAAGCGAGCGCGCCCAGCCGCTGACCTGATCGGCCAACTGCTCGATGCGGCGCCCCCGGGCGGGATCGTCGGCCCAGCGACCCAACAGCTGGCGGCGCAGCCCGCCACTGGCCGGGCTGAGGTGGTCGCCCGGCAACTCCAGCAGCTCTGAGGCGTCGTCAGCCCGCGACTGCAGGGCATCCAGCAGCCGGGCGCTCTGATCGATGCCATCGCCGGCAAAGCGGACCAGCAGATTGCGGCGTTGCCGATAGGTCTGCTGCACCTGGGCCAGGGTGGCCGCCGGCGAGGGGCTGAATTCACTGCGAAAGCCGAACTGCTGGCCCAGTTCAGCCAGCAGGGGCACCGAGCGCTCAGCCGAGAAATTGTTGAAACTGAGGGCCACCAGGGCCGAACTGCCGCGGCCACTGTCGGGCGCCAGCAGATGGAGCTTGCAACCCAGGCTGTGCCCCAGGCGCAACACCAGCGGCGGGGTGACGCCGGCCTGTTGCCTCAGCTCGCGAAACCGGCGCCAGGCCGTGTTGGCCTGCTGCTGATGGTCAAACCCGGGCACGTAGCTCCAGGCACGCACCTGCCAGCCCAGCTGGGCCAGAGCCTCCAGCAGCCGGCGATAACTGAGCTGGGGGGTGGCCGACAGGTAACTGCCGCCGATGAACTCCAACAGCGGCGGCGGCTGATGCGGGGACGGCGGCTGGGCAAGCGGATCGAGCAGCCACAGGTCGCCGCTGGATCGCCAGCGGACCATGG
>JBJOHB010000104.1:0-4446 GCA_046047915.1 Cyanobacteriota bacterium | reverse complement strand
GTCTCGATTTCGCGCGTCCTCATCATGGCTGGGGCCCGTCGACAGGGCTCTGGGGTGTGAGCACGAAGCTGGTGCGTTTGTAGCCGTTGCGTTCCAGTGCCTGGAAGCACAAGTTCAGTGTTGCTGCATCCATCTGGGGACTGCGGGACAGGATCCAGCCATAGCGTCGTCTGGGGTCTCCGATCACAGCCCAGCGGTAGTCCGGGTCAAGCGCCAGGACCCAGTAATCGCCCCAGAATGGACGCCATCCCAGAACACTCACAAAGCTCACCTGCAGCCGCGAATTCGTGCTGCGGTCGACCACCCGCGCGATCCCCCGAGCTTGATCGACCTTCCCATTGCGCTGGATGCACCGGTTGACCACCGTGATCCTTCCGTCGTCACGCCGCTGGTACTGGGCTGTGCTCTGCCCTTCACAGCGACTCTGAAACCACGCCGGCACGCGGGCGATCTCGTACCAAAGGCCCTGATAGCGCTCGAGATCCAGCGCGGCCACCGGTGTCACCACCCCAGGTCCCGAGGTCGGGATGGTGGCCTGAGGATCGGTGCGCGCTGGCGAGAGGTGCTGCGCTGGCCCCTGGCTCACGATCGGCGCCAGCGGCAGACCCTCGCTCTGGGGTTGCCGATCAGCGGCCTTGACCGAACCGCTCAGGATCCCGGCCGCCATAGCAAGCCCAACGAGCCCACGCAGGCGTGAGAGCGTTGGAACGTGCGGCTTGCCGCCCAGCGAGCCTCGTCTGCCAGACCAGTCATGCATGGAGTCGTTCTGCCAGCAACGGTGGTGGGATCAGGCCGTGGCACAACGTGGCACAACAACGTCGAGACATTGCCACCAACCCCTCCACCCCTGGGGCGCACCGGACTGGTCAGGGCCTCAGGATTTGAGGGGCAGCGGGTCGATCAACCACTCCTGGGGGCGGCCGTCGTCGTCGGTGCTGATCGGCCGTGCCAGCCGCCAGCTCTGGCCGCGCTCGCCACGCTGCAGATAGATCTCGAACGGGCTGTCGACCCGGATCGGATCTCCCGCCAGGCGCCAGTCAAACTGCCCGGCCAGCCGCAGCCCGCGCCCGTCGCCGATGGTCAGGTTCTGCTGCGCCTCAATGCGCACCCGACTGACTTCGGGCACCCCCGGTGCGTCGAGGGCCAGAGCCTGGGCGATCGAACCCTGGGTCAGTTCGATCTGCAGCGCCAGGGCCTGCAGCACGGTGGTGCGGGGCGGTTGTGCCATGCCACTGCAGCCTCCAAGCATCAGGGGCACGATCAGCACCGCCAGCAGCAGCAGCGACCTGAACGGGCGCCAAACCACTGGCCACCGGGGTTGGCAGGGTTGGCAGCATGGGTGCTGTTGGGCGGCAGACATGATCGGTTGGCTGCGGGGGCAGGTGCACACGTCGTGGCAGCAGGCCAATCGTTTCGGCGTGCTGCTCGAGACCGGTGGGGTCGGGTACGAGGTCCAGCTCAGTCGACGTCAGTTTGCCGCCCTGCCACCACCGGGCAGCACCCTGGCCCTGCACATTCAGCACACCATTCGCGAGGACGCTTGGTTGCTGTTTGGCTTTGCCGATCGGGCCGAGCGCGATCTGTTCCGCGAGCTGGTGGCCGTCAGCGGCGTTGGCCCCCAGGTGGCCCTGGGGTTGTTGGGCGAATTGCAGCCCCCCCAGCTGGTGCGCGCCATCCTGCAGGCGGATCTGCGCCTGCTGGCAAAGGCCCCGGGGGTGGGCAAGCGCACGGCCGAGCGTCTGGCGGTCGAGCTGCGCAGCCGTCTGCAGCAGCGCTTTGCCGAGCTGGCCGGGCCCGATCTGGACCTGGCCGCCGCCGCGGACGGGGCCGCCGACGCGGATGGGGCCGCGCCCGATCCCGTTCATGGGCTGGATGCCAGCGCCCGCGACGAGGTGCAGCTCACCCTCAGCGCCCTGGGCTATGAGCTGCTCGAGATTCAACGGGCCCTGCGGGCGGTCGCGGCCCAGACGGGAGTTGAGGCTCCCGCCCAGGATGCGGAAGCCTGGATCGGGGCCTGTCTGCGCTGGCTGTCGCGCAGCGCTGCCTGAGCTGGCGTCGTAAGATCGACGTTTGCTCAGAACGGGGCTGCCGCGGGCGCCCTGAGTCGCCCATGCCGCTGACCATCACCAAGAAGCAGGAACTGATCAACAGCCACCAGACCCATGGCACCGACACCGGGTCGGCCGAGGTCCAGGTGGCGATGCTCAGCGAGCGCATCAGCCAGCTCACCACCCATCTGCAGGCCAACAAGCACGACTTTTCGTCCCGCCAGGGCCTGCTCAAGATGATCGGCCGTCGCAAGCGTCTGCTGAGCTACCTGCGTGGCGTCAGTCAGGAGCGCTACAGCCAGCTGATTGCCAAGCTCGGCATTCGCGGCTGAGGCAGAGCCATGCCGGGCAAGGGTCTAGGCCCCCAGCCCCCCCGGGGGCTGGCCAAAGGGGCGGCTGCATCCCGCTCCCGTGGCGCCAAGCCGGCCGGGAAGCCGGCGCGGTCCCAGGTGATTCCAGATGTGGTCGCCAATCGCATGGCCCGCCGGATTGCCGTGGCCAGCGGTGTGCCGTCGTTGCTGGGCATGGGTGTGTTCGTGGGCAGCTATCTGCTGGTCAGCCGTCAGATTGTTGACATTCCTCCGGGCGTCACCTTGGTGGCTTCCGGAGGGTTGTTTTTGCTGGGTGTGCTGGGCCTCAGTTACGGGGTGCTGTCGTCGAGCTGGGAAACCGAGCCCGGCAGCCTGCTCGGGGGCGAGCAGATCGGTCTCAATGTGGGGCGTCTGCGCCAGTCGTTGCGGGCGATGCGCTCAGGCGGCCCGCAGGGGTGAGCGCACCCGGGCGCTGAACGAGGCCGATTGCAGCGTTTCCAGGGCAGCCCTGGGGTTGTCCACGCAGAACTGGGCACCCAGGCGCACATATCTGGACTGACCGGCGTCCTGCACCAGGGCGACCACGGGGACGCGCGATCCGATCTCGTCTGCAGCGGGCCGGTGGCGGTGCAGGCATTCCCGCAGCCGGTGCTGAATGGTGATGTCACCGGCTTGGTCGGCGGGCAGCTCCACCATCAACAGCTCCAGATCATCGATCCCGCAGCAGGCATCGACAATCAGCTGGACGCGATCGTCGCGGCGATCGACCGAAGCCCACAGCAGCAGGCGGGCGTCGGCGATCAGGTGATCAGCCAGGCGGGCGTAGGTCTTGGGAAAGACCACGGCTTCGCAGCTACCGCTCAGGTCTTCCAGCTGCAGCACGGCCATGCGGTCGCCCTTGCGCGTGGTCACAGGCCGCAGGTCGCTGATCAGCACAACGGCGCTCACCTTGGCTTTGTCGGCCAACTCGTCCAGGCTGGCCAGGGCGATCGGAGACAGCAGCTGCAGGGGCCGTTGCACCTGCTTGAGCGGATGGTCGGAGAGGTAGAACCCCACCAACTCCTTCTCGAGCCTGAGTTTCTCCTGGCTCGGATAGTCCCGCACCGCCGCCGCCCGCGGCATGGTGCTGGGATCGGCGCGGCCGGCTTCGGCCCCTGAGGTTGCTGCTGCTCCCAACAGATCGAGCAGGTTGCCCTGACCGCTGGCCCGGTCCCGAGCCCTGGACTGGGCCCAGTCGAGCACCAGTTCCAGATCGGCCATCAGCTGGGCCCGGTTGCCCTGGGGTTCCAGGGCATCGAGAGCGCCTGAGTGGATCAGCGCTTCGAGGGCGCGTCGGTTGAGCTGTTGGCTGGGAAGGCGGTCACAGAGGTCCCCCAGGCTGGTGAAGGGGCCGTCGGCGATGCGGTTGTCGATCAACTGGCGAATGGCCCCCTCGCCCAGGTTGCGAATGGCCGAGAGGCCGAACAGGATGCGGCCCTCGGCCGGGGTGAAATCAATGCCGGAGGCGTTGATATCGGGTGGCATCACCTCGATACCCATCGCTGTGGCGTTGGCGATGTAGCGCTGCACCTTGGCCGTGTCGCCGGCGTTGACCGACAGCAGTGCCGCCATGTAGGCGACCGGATAGTGGGCCTTGAGGTAAGCGGTCTGATACGTCACCGCGCCATAGGCGGTCGAATGGCTCTTGTTGAAGCAGTATTCGGCAAACAGCACCATCTGCTCGAACAGGCTTTCAGCGAGCTTGGGGTCGACGCCCCGTTCGCTGGCACCGGAGACAAAGATGCTCTGGTGCTTTTCCATTTCGCTTTTCTTCTTCTTGCCCATGGCCCGCCGTAGCAGGTCAGCTTCACCGAGGGAATAGCCGGCCAAATCCTGGGCGATCTTCATGATCTGCTCCTGGTAGACCATGATGCCGTAGGTCTCTTTGAGGATCGGCTGCAGTTTTTCGTGGGCGAAATCGATCGCTTCGCGGCCGTGTTTGCGGTTGATGAATTTGGGGATCAGACCGGCATCGAGCGGACCCGGGCGATACAGGGCCAGGATCGAGGAGATGTCTTCCAGTGACGAGGGTTTGAGGTCGCGCACGA
>JBJOHB010000103.1:0-24717 GCA_046047915.1 Cyanobacteriota bacterium | reverse complement strand
GCCGAAGCCAACAGACCAAAAGCGGTCAATGCCGTAGCAGAGACCGCTTGCATCCAGCGGCGTTGGCAACGTGTCGTCATGGCATCAGAAGCACAAGCTGAGCCCAACGTAGGCAGCTGTGTTGCCGCTGGCATGAACAACGTGTCTGACGCCATCAGTTGGTTGGTTTGCCTGGCAGAAAGGCGAACGGCTGAGCGGGCTCCAATTGCTTGCTGACATCACCGCTCTAGGTGCGGACGCCTAAGGCATCAAGACGCCGCACCGGCTGGGCAGGGGCTTTGGCGATTCGCTCAGCTGTTGATGACGTTGGCGATGTCATCGGCGAGAAGGGGCGAGAACCGCTCTTTTTCGGGGATGGCGGTGTACTCGGCGACGATGGCGCGGAACTCGTCGCCATCGAGGCTTTCCTTTTCGATCAACACGTCGACCACACGGTCCATGCAAGCGCGATGGTCGGCGACCAGTTGGACCGTGTCGCGATAGCAGCTCTCGACGATGGCGCGAACGGCTTCGTCCACCTTGGTGGCCATGGCGTCGGATCCGTCACTGCGGGTCATCAGATCGCGGCCCAGGAACACCTCCTGGTTGCCGGCTTCGAGCGAGAACTGACCGATGGAGCTCATGCCGAAGCGCGTCACCATCTGGCGTGCGATCGAGGCGACCTGCTGAATGTCACCACCAGCGCCTGTGGTGACCTCTTCGTGACCGAAGACCACCTCTTCGGCTGCCCGACCACCCAGGGCCCCCATGATGCGCGCCCGCAACTGGGCGCGGCTGACCAGCATCTGTTCCTCGTCAGGCGAGAACCAGGTCAAACCCTGGGCTTGTCCACGGGGGATCAGGGTGACCTTCTGAACAGGGTCGTGGGCCTTGACCAGGGTGCCGACCAGGGCATGGCCGACTTCGTGGTAAGCGATCAGGCGCTTGCTGCGGCCGTCGGTGAGGGGTTTGCCCTCCATGCCAGCGATCACGCGATCGACGGCGTCGTCGATTTCGGCCAGGCCGGTGGCCTCCTTGCGGCGACGGGCCGTCAGGATCGCTGCTTCGTTGAGCAGGTTGGCCAGATCAGCGCCCGAAAAACCCGGGGTTCGGCGGGCGATCGCCTCGAGGCTGACGTCTTCTGCCAGCTTTTTGTTGCGGCTGTGCACCTTGAGGATGGACAGCCGACCTTTGATGTCGGGCACATCGACCTGCACCTGACGGTCGAAGCGACCGGGACGCATCAGGGCTGAATCAAGCACATCAGCCCGGTTGGTGGCGGCAATGATGATGATGCCGCTGTTGCCCTCGAAGCCGTCCATCTCGGTGAGCAGCTGGTTGAGGGTCTGCTCGCGCTCGTCATTGCCGCCGCCGATGCCGGCGCCGCGTTGGCGCCCCACCGCATCGATCTCGTCGATGAAGATCAGGCAAGGGCTGTTCTCTTTGGCACGCTTGAACAGGTCGCGCACACGGCTGGCACCGACGCCGACGAACATCTCGACGAATTCGGAGCCCGACAGCGAGAAGAACGGCACGCCTGCTTCACCGGCGATCGCCTTGGCGAGCAGCGTCTTGCCGGTGCCGGGAGGGCCCACCAGCAGCACACCCTTGGGAATTTTGGCGCCGATCGAGGTGAAACGCTCGGGGGTCTTGAGGAAGGTCACCACCTCCTCGAGGTCCTGCTTGGCTTCGTCCACACCCGCCACATCATCAAACTTGACCCCGGTTTCCGCTTCCATCAGAAAACGGGCCTTGGTCTTGCCGAACTGCATGGCCTGGCCAGGGCCACCGGGCATGCCGTTGCCGCGACGGGCCAGAAACACCAGTGAGCCGATCAGCAGCAGTGGGAACAGCAGGTTGCCCAGGATGCCAACGGCGGCAGGCGCCTGTTTGGGGGGATGGATGTCAAAGCTGATGCCCTGATCCTTGAGCTTGTTGACCAGCTCAGGAGCCACGCCAGGCAGATCGACGCGCAGGCGCTGAACGCGGTTGTCGAGGTCAGGATCCACGGCCTCGATCACTGCCGTTCGGCCGCCATCAAAGATGTCAACGGCTGTGACGCGACCGGCATCCACGTAATCGAGGAAGCGCCCGTAACTCATGCGGGCCACAGCAGCGTTGCGGGGGGCCACCGTGGGGCTGCCTTTGGTGCTACCGCCAAGGCGGGTCAGGTTGCCGCTGCCGAGAACCTGCCAGATCAGGAATCCAGCAACGACTACAGGCAACAGCCACAGGGCCAGAACACGCCAGCGCTGGTTCATCGCAGTGGACCCCGATCCAATTTCTAAACAAGTGTAACGGGAGCCCCTCAGCAAACAGGGGTGGAACTCCCCTGTCAGGCGGCCGATTCGACCCGTGCACTGGCCCGCTGGTCGAGCGTCGTGACGCCAGCGTCCTGGCTGTCGATCAGCAGTTCGCTGACCGGAATGGTCTCGACCAGTTCAGCCCCGCCCAGGCCATGGGTCCAGATTTCGAGTTCGCTCTCATCGGGGCACTGAAAACTGAGGAGCTCGAACGGGAAGACCACGCGCTCCAGAAAAAAAGAATCGGGCCCAAGGCAGCGGGCGATGACCATCCGGTCACTGGAGTTGCGGTAACCACACGACACGAGATTCACGGCCCAGGGCCCGTTCAGCCCACCCACTAAGCCATTGCCATGGCCCTTGCTTTGGTGACGAAAGCAACGGTTTGGCGCTTTTCAGCTTTTTTTCAGCTTTGTGCCGCGTTGCCTCACAGGCTGCGCAAGGCCACGATCGGATCCAGCCGTGCCGCACGCCGGGCCGGCACCACGCCAAAGAACAGTCCGATCGAACCCGACAGCCCAACGGTGATCAACACCGTTCCAGCGCCGATCGTGGCGGGCAGGGGGGTGACCAACGCCACCAGGCTGACGGCGCCGATGCCGATGGCACTGCCGATCACGCCCCCCAGGCTGCTGAGCACTAGGGATTCGATCAGGAACTGCTGCAGCACGTCACCGCTGCGGGCACCAAGGGCCTTGCGCAGCCCGATTTCGCTGGTGCGCTCGCTGACCGAGACCAGCATGATGTTCATGATGCCGATGCCGCCCACCAGCAACGAAATGGCACCGATGGCGGCCAGCATCAGCGTCAGTCCGCCGGTGATCGTGCTGACGATCGCCAGGGCGTCCTTCTGGGAGCGCACGGCGAAATCGTCCTCGCGCAAAATTCGGTGCCGCTGGCGCAGCAGGTTGGTGATCTGAAAGGCAGCGGCGCCCATGCTGGCTTCATCGCGAGCCTCGACGCTGATGAAATTGAGGCTGACCCCATAGGTCGGGTCCCGTCCCGACAGGCGGCTGACCATCGTGGTCAGGGGCACGTAGGCGGCCTCATCCTGGTTCTGGCCGAACACCGCACCCTTGGGTTGCAGCACGCCGATCACTTCAAAGCTCTGGTCGCGCAACCGCAGCCGCCGACCAAGGGGCTGACGACCGGGAAACATCTTGGTCGCCAGATCAGGCCCGATCACGGTCACATTGCGGGCCGAACGCAGATCATCAGCGCTGAAAAAGCGTCCGGTGGCCATCTCGAACTGCCGCACCGGCAGAAACTCGGGGGTCACCCCCGACACCGAGGCGGTCGAGCTGATCCCGCCCGACTGCACCACCTCGCTAAGCGTGATCTGGGGGGCCACCCGGCGCACGCTGGGGACCTGGTCGGCGATGGCCTGGGCATCCTCGAGCACCAGGCTCTTGGGGAAATCGATCCCCTGCCGGCGGGTGTCGTTGTTGCCCGGGACCACAAACAGGACATTGGCACCGAGGTTGCTCAGTTGCCCTTCGGCCAGATTCTGAGCACCCTGTCCAATTCCGACCAGGGTGATCACCGACGCATTGCCGATGACGATGCCCAGCATCGTCAGCAGGCTGCGCAGTCGGTTGGCCCGTAGCGTCCGCAGCGCCATGGCGACGGTTTCGCTCGGCGGAAGCCGTGAGGGGGCCATCAGGCTGACCTAAGCAAGCGGTGTGGCGATTGTGTCGGAATTCATGCTGCGGGCGCCGCGATGGACCACGCCTTGCTGCAGATCGAGGGTCACAATCTCGCCCTGGCAAAGCTGGCCCATGGCATCGCTGACCCCCACGATCGCCGGCAGGCCAGTGCGCTCTGCGGTCTGGGCGGCAGGGCTCTGCAAGCCTGACTCAACGATCAAGGCCTTGGCGCGGCGAAAGACCTCCTGGTCGACATCGTTGCCATCACGGACCACAACGATCTCGCCCGACTGGACAGAGTCGGCGGCGGCGGCTGAATCCACCAGGCGCACCCTGCCGCTGATCGAGCCGGTGCCAATGCCCTGGCCAGGAGCCAGGTTGGCGGTGACGACCCCCACCTTGATGAAATCGGTCGAGCCGCTCACCCCGGCGAGGGTGCCCGCGGTCTGGACCACCAGGTCACCGTCGTTGAGATAGCCCATTTGCCGGGCCAACCCCATGGCCAGGCTGAAGGTGCTGGTGGATGAGCTCTGGTCGCAGACCAACAGCGGATTGACGCCCCAGATCAGGGCCAGACGCCGGGCCACGTTCTCGTCGGAGGTAATGGCCAGGATCGGCGTGCTCGGCCTGAACTTGCTGACATTGCGGGCCGTCGATCCGCTTTTGGTCAGGGGCAGGATCGCCGCCGCATTCATGTTGCGGGCGATGCTGCTCACGGCCTGACAAATCGCGTTCGGGATTGTCGTGGCCATGTGGCTGTCGAGAACCCGCTGGGGGTAATCGCGCTCAATCCGCTGGGCGATCGTGGCCATGGTTGAGACCGCCTCGACCGGAAAGTCGCCGACGGCGCTTTCGTTGGACAGCATCACCGCATCGGTGCCATCCAGGATCGCGTTGGCCACGTCGCTGACTTCGGCCCGGGTCGGCCTGGGGCAGCTGACCATCGAATCCAGCATCTGGGTGGCGGTGATCACCGGGATCCCCAGGCTGTTGGCCTTGCGAATCAGCTCCTTCTGCAACAGGGGGACCTCTTCGGCGGGCATTTCGACGCCCAGATCACCGCGGGCCACCATCACCCCGTCGCAGAGCGGCAGGATCGCGTCGATCTGCTCGATCGCCTCGAATTTCTCAATCTTGGCCACCACCGGGGTCTGATGCCCGTGGCTGCGAATCAGGGCATGGATCTCCTGCAGATCGGACGGGTTGCGCACGAAGCTCAGCGCCACCCAGTCCACACCCTGTTCCAGGCCAAAGGCCAGGTCGCGGCGGTCCTTGTCGGTCAGGGCCCGGATCGACAGCTGCACGTCGGGGAAGTTGACGCCCTTGTTGTTGGAGAGCACCCCGCCGACGGTGACGCTGCAGTGCAGGGTCTGCTGGGGCTGATCCACGCGTTCGACCACCATTTCGACGCGGCCGTCATCCAGCAGGATGCGGCTGCCCGGGGTGACCTCGTCAGCCAGCTTGTCGTAGGTGACGGTGGCGATTGACTGGTCGCAGCTCACATCTCGGGAGGTGAGGCTGAACATGTCGCCCTTGGCCAGGGTGATCGGCCCCCCGGCAAAGCGTCCCAGGCGAATCTTGGGTCCCTGCAGATCCTGCAGGATGCCGATGTGCAGGCCCATCTCTTTGGAGACCTGACGAATGGTGGCGATGCGGGCCGCGTGCTCGCTGTGGTCGCCGTGGGAGAAATTCAGCCGGAAGGTTGTGGCACCTGCTTCAATCAGCTCCCTGAGCCGTTCGGGCGATTCGGTTGCCGGGCCGATGGTGGCCACGATCTTGGTGCGACGCATGAGATCGTGCCTGACCATGGGCATGCCAAAGGTATTGCTGAAACTACCATTCAGCCCCGTCGCGGACCCCCCGTCCATGGACCTTGCCAGCTACCAGAGCCGTTCCAGGCTCACGGCCCGGTACCCCCAGGCCGGATCCAATCCGATCTATCCCACCCTGGGCCTGTGCGGTGAGGCCGGCGAGGTGGCTGACAAGATCAAAAAGGTGCTGCGGGACCGCGACGGGGTGTTCGATCAGGCCGTGCGCGACGACCTCTGCCTCGAGCTTGGCGATGTCCTTTGGTACGTGGCGCAGTTGTGCACCGAGCTGGGCCTCAGCCTCGATGAGGTTGCCGCCGCCAATCTCGCCAAACTGGAGAGCCGCGCCGCCCGTAACGTGATTCAAGGCAGCGGAGATCGGCGGTGAGAGCTGGCGTGGCGCGTCTGGGGCTCTGCCTCGGTGCTCTGGTTGTGGTCTTGAGCGTGCTGGTCCTGCCCGTCGCACCGGCCTGGGCGGCCGAGCTGGCGGTCGAGTCGGCCGAACTGCAGCCGTGCCCGGCCAGCGATGCCGCGTCCCAGAGCGGCCTGAGCAGGCCGACCGGGGCAGGCTGTTGGGCCCTAAGCGGGGTGGTGCGCAACGCTGGCCGTCAGACCGTCGTCGACACCGACGTCTTTGCCCTGATCCTGGATGCGAGCGGCGAGCCCGTGCTTCAGAACCGCAGCCGGGTCGGTTCCATCGGTGACGTGCCCCCAGGCCAATCCAGCTTTGCCCTGCGGTTGGCGGTGCCGATGGGCACGCCTGGACCGCTGCAGGTGCGCAACGTCAAGGCCCGGGGCTTCGCGGCGCCGGTGCGCACCAGGGCCGGTGACGACGACGAGCTGCTGCCGCTGGAGCAGCAGCTCGATCTGGGTTGAGCACCGGGCTGCGCTGGCGACTCAATAGCCGCTGCCCATCAGGGCGCCCCCGGCACCCAGCAGCAGGTTCTGGCCCAATTGCAGGGCCAGAAAGGCCAGGATCGCCGACAGGTCCAAGCCGCCGATCGGCGGTATCAGGCCCCGAAAGGCGTTGAGGTAGGGATCGGTGATCGAGCTGACCGTGGCCAGGACAGGGTTGCTGCCCCAGTCGAGGTTGGGGAACCAGCTCAGCAGCACCCGCACCAGCAGGATCAGCGAATAGATCTCGAGGGTCCGTGCCAGCACGGGAAACAGCTGGCCGAGAAGTTCCATGACGGGGTGGGGTCCGTTGAGGCAACCAGGCTAGTCAAGCGACCCGGTTGAGGTTCTCGGACCTGACGGCAAACGTGCGGTGAAATTTCTCGCTGAGGCTGAGCCAGTAGGAACGGCCGTCGCTCTGGCGCTTGCGTTCGATGAAATCCTGCGCCAACAGTTCTTTGATGTGGTCATAGGCGCCTGAGCCCCGCAGCTCCACCAGATCCGATTGCAGGATGCGCTTCTTGAGCGCAATCGTGGCCAGGGTCCGCAGGGCTGCGGTGGACAGGTCCACCGGCAACAGGTCCTGCACCAGATCGGCCAGTCCCTGGCGCAGCTGCAGGCTGTAGCGCTGGCCGTCCTGCACGATCTCGAGAGCCGTGTTGCGATGGGCGTAGTCGGCCATCAGGGTCAACAGGGCCAGCTCGGTCTCGTCGCGACGGGTGCCGGCGATGTCGGCCAACTCGGCCAGAGTCAGCGGCTTGCCCTTGAGGTACAAAATCGCTTCGAGCCGTGCCGGCAGGGGGAGCTGCTCACGGCCCAGCGGCTCAGGCCCCGGGGAGGGCGCCGCTTCGGTGCTCAGATCAGCAGGCTCGGCGTCCATTAACTCAAACGCTACCCAACGCAGGCGGCCCCTGCCACCTCGCCCAAAAACAGGCGGTAGGCCGGGTTGTCACTCTCGTTGACGTAGTGGTAACCCAGTCCCTCGAGAAATTCCTCCCAGTCAGCCATCTCAGCCGCCGGCACCTGCACGCCGACGACGATCCGGCCGACGTCGGCGCCGTGGTTGCGGTAGTGAAAGATGCTGATGTTCCAATTCGGATGCAGGCTGGTCAGAAAGCGCATCAGGGCGCCCGGCCGCTCCGGAAACTCAAAGCGGTACAGCAGCTCACGCCCGGCCCCGCTCGCTTCGCCGGCGCCCGCTGGCAGGCGTCCGCCGACCATGTGCCGCAGGTGCAGCTTGGCCAGCTCATCGTTGGACAGATCCAGACAGGGAAATCCGGCGGCTTGCACGTCGTGGATCAGTTCCAGTTCATCGTTGGTGCCGCTGGTCTGGACCCCCACAAAGATGTGAGCCCGGCGGGTGTCGGCCAGCCGGTAGCTGAACTCGGTCAGGTTGCGGGTCCCCAGCAGGGTGCAGAACCGCCGCAGGCTGCCGGGCTGCTCGGGGATCTCGACCGCCAGCATCGCCTCTTTGTCTTCGCTGATCTCGGTGCGTTCCGCCACGAACCGGAGCCGGTCGAAATTCATGTTGGCTCCGCAGGCCACCGCCACCAGCTGCTTGCCATGCAGCCCCCGGCGCTCCACATCGGCCTTGAGGCCGGCAACGGCGAGGGCTCCGGCCGGTTCCAGGATCGAGCGGGTGTCACCGAACACGTCCTTGATCGCGGCGCAGATCGCGTCGGTGTCGACGGTGACCATGGCGTCGACCGTCTGTTTGGCCAGATCAAAGGTCAGATCGCCCACCTCGCGCACGGCCACACCGTCGGCAAACAGGCCCACCTGATCCAGGCGCACCCGGTGCCCCCGCTCGAGGGATTGGGTCATGGCATCCGCGTCGGTCGGCTCGACGCCGACCACCTCAACCTGGGGCCAGACACTTTTGAGAAAGCTGGCCACACCAGCGATCAGGCCGCCACCGCCAACGGCCACGTACACGACGTCGGGCGGGGCCGAACATTGCCGCACCAGCTCGAGCGCAATCGTGCCCTGGCCGGCGATCACGTCGGGATCATCAAACGGGTGAATGAAGGTGTATCCCTGCTCCGCCTCCAGTCGCCGCGCCTGCTCATAGGCGGCGTCATAGGTGTCCCCGTGCAGGACCACCTCGGCCCCGCGAGCGGCCACAGCCTTGACCTTCATCTCGGGGGTGGTGACCGGCATCACGATCACGGCCCGGCAGCCCAGCGTCTGAGCCGCCAGGGCCACCCCCTGGGCGTGGTTGCCCGCACTGGCGGCAATCACGCCGCGGGCCAGATCGGCCGGCGCCAGCGCGGCCATCTTGTTGAAGGCACCGCGCAGCTTGAAGCTGAACACCGGTTGCAGGTCTTCCCGTTTCAGCCAGACCTGGTTGTCCAGCCGTTTGGACAGGTTCGGAGCCGGCTCTAGGGGCGATTCGATCGCCACGTCGTAGACCCGCGCGCGCAGCACCCGTTGCACGTAGGCGGCGGGATCCCGATCATTCCGATCGATGGAACTCAGATGCGTTGTGGGCAGCGGGTTCTGGCTCATGCATGCAGTCTGGCAACCAGGCAACCGGCCCACGGTGAAACGGTGTCCGTTGTCGCCGTCGGCAGCGGTGAAAGGCCTAGATTGCACGCCAATCGAGCCGCAGGCATGCATCTCAGCGAGCTGAGCCATCCCAATCAGCTGCATGGCCTCAGCACCGTTGAGCTTGAGGTCATCGCTCGCCAGATCCGCGAACGGCACCTCGAGGTCGTCAGCACCAGCGGTGGTCACCTGGGCCCCGGTCTGGGGGTCGTGGAGCTCACCCTGGCCTTGTACCAGACCCTCGATCTCGACCACGACAAGGTGGTCTGGGACGTGGGCCATCAGGCCTACCCCCACAAGTTGATCACCGGTCGTTACCGCACGTTTGACAGCCTGCGCCAAAAGGATGGTGTCGCCGGCTATCTGAAGCGTTGCGAGAGCCGCTTTGACCACTTTGGCGCCGGTCACGCCTCCACCAGCATTTCGGCGGCCCTGGGCATGGCCCTGGCCCGAGATCAGCGCGGCGAACACTTCAAGTGCGTCGCCGTGATCGGCGACGGGGCCCTGACGGGTGGCATGGCGCTTGAAGCCATCAACCATGCCGGCCATCTGCCCAAGACCAACCTGCTGGTGGTGTTGAACGACAACGACATGTCGATCAGCCCGCCGGTGGGGGCGCTGTCGACCCACCTGAACCGCATGCGGCACAGCAAGCCGCTGCAGTTTCTGACCGACAACGTCGAAGAGGCGATCCGCAGCCTGCCGCTGATGCACGGCGAGCTCCCCAATGAGCTCAAGAATCTCAAAGAGAGCATGAAGCGCCTGGCGGTGCCCAAGCTGGGAGCCGTGTTTGAAGAACTGGGCTTCACTTACATGGGCCCCATCGACGGGCACAACATCGCCGAGATGGTGCGCACCTTTGAGCAGGCCCACCGCACCGGTGGACCGGTGCTGGTGCATGTGGCCACCACCAAGGGCAAGGGGTATCCCTACGCCGAAGAGGACCAGGTGGGTTACCACGCCCAGAGTGCCTTCGATCTGGCCACCGGCAAGGCCTACCCCTCCAGCAAGCCCAAACCCCCCAGCTACAGCAAGGTCTTTGGCCAGACCCTGGTCAAGCTGTGCGAGCAGGACCCCACCGTGGTCGGCATCACCGCCGCTATGGCCACCGGCACGGGCCTGGATCTGCTCGAGAAGGCCCTGCCCAAGCAGTATTTCGATGTGGGCATCGCCGAGCAGCACGCGGTGACCATGGCGGCCGGCATGGCCTGTGAGGGTCTCAAGCCCGTTGTGGCGATTTACAGCACCTTTTTGCAGCGGGCCTACGACCAGCTGATCCACGACGTCGGCATTCAGAACCTGCCGGTCACCTTTGTGCTGGACCGGGCCGGCATCGTTGGTGCGGATGGCCCCACCCACCAGGGCCAGTACGACATCAGCTACCTGCGGGCCGTGCCCAACTTCACCGTCATGGCCCCCAAGGACGAGGCCGAGCTGCAGCGCATGTTGGTGACCGCGATCCACCACAGCGGCCCCTGTGCCCTGCGCATCCCCCGCGGTGAAGGCGAAGGCGTGCCCCTGGCCGAAGAGGGCTTTGAACCCCTGCAGATCGGCCGCGGTGAGCTGCTCACCGATGGCGACGACCTGCTGATCGTGGCCTATGGCTCCATGGTTTACCCGGCCCTGGCCACCGCCGGCCTGCTGCAGGAGCAGGGCATTCGCGCCGCCGTGATCAATGCTCGCTTCCTGCGGCCCCTCGATGAAGCGTTGATCGCACCGATGGCCCAGCGCATTGGCAAGGTGGTCACCATGGAAGAAGGCTCCCTGGCCGGTGGTTTTGGTGCTGCCGTCGTTGAAGCGCTCAACGACCAGGGTGTGTTGGTTCCCGTGCTGCGCATCGGTATTCCCGATGTGCTGGTGGACCACGCCACCCCCGACCAAAGCAAACAGAGCCTGGGACTGACACCGCCGCAGATGATGGCGCGCATTGTCGAACGCTTTGGGCGCTCGCCCAGCAGCGCTCCTGCAGCGGTCGCCCAGCCCGTCGCGGTCTGACCAGCCTGGATGTGCTGGTGGTGGGCGCCGGCCCTGCCGGTGCCGATCTGGCCTGCGGCCTGGCCCGTGCCGGGGTCAGCGTTGGCCTGATCGAGCGGCTGCAACGTCCCGAGCAAGCTGCCTTCAGCAGCGCTGCCCTGCCCCTGCAGGCCCTGCAACAGTTCGGCCTGCCGGCCGAGGTGGTGGCCAGCCGCTGGAACGGTTGGCAAATGATCGGTCCTGACCTGCAGCGCCGCCAGTGGCAGCAGCCGGCAGCTCTGGGGGCGGTGCTTGATTTTGCGGCACTACGCCGCTGGCAACTGCGGCAGGCCCAGGCCTGGGGTGCGCAGGTGCAGCTCGGCTGCACGGCCCTGGGCTGTGAGCTGGCCGACGGGGCCATGGTCACGATGCTGCGCCAGGCCGACGGGCGCTGCACAGCCATCACCAGCCGCTGGGTGGTGGATGCCACCGGCCAGGCCCGTGCCCTGCTGGGTGAGCCGAACCCCCGTCGTCATCCCCTGGTGGCGGGTGTCGGGCTCGAGTGGCTGCTGGCCGTCGAGCCGCAGGTGTGGGCGCGTTGGTCCAACCGGCTCAGCTTCCTGCTGGGCTCCCAGTGGGTGGCCCAGGGCTACGGCTGGGTCTTTCCAATGCAACCGGGTCAGCTCAAGGTCGGCGTCTGCCGCCTGATCGACCCGAAGCAGCCCCAGGCTGCCCTGGGCCGCACGCTTGAGAACCTGTTGCGTCGCTGCGAGTTGGGGTCAGCCACGGTGCTCGATCGCCATGGCGGCGCCATTCGCAGCACGGTTGGCCGGCGGGAGGCGCACAGCCGCGGGCGCTTGATCGGCCTTGGGGATGCGGTGAGCACGGCCAACCTGCTGGGAGGCGAAGGCATTCGCCACGCCATGACCAGCAGCCGCACCGTGCTGCCGTTGTTGCTTGAGGCGATCGCGCGCCAACGGCAGGGCTCTTCCGAGGGACAGCAGCTGAGGGCCTTGAGCCCTTACAGACGACGGCTGCAACGGCGGCTCGGCTGGCGCTGGGAATTGAGTGGCAGGTTGGCCTGCCGCACCTGGTTTGGCCTGGGCAGTCCCAGGGCCGACCGGCGGCTCGAGAGGCTACTGCGGGGCCTGGAGGGTGCCAGGGCGGATGCACTCTCCGCCCTGTTGTTTGACTACCGCTTTGAGCGGTATGGGTGGCGTGCGCTGCCCTATCTGCTGGGGCTGCGCTGAACGGCTTCAGAGCACGCCGCGGGCAGCCAGACCTTGAATGGCGCCGATGCCAAAGATGTGACCCAGGCTCAGGGTGCCCAGCATGGCGCCATGGCTGAGGCCACCGAACATGGCGGCGCTGGGCAGTTGCAGACCCACGTTCGGCTGCTTGATCGTGGCCTTGCCGATGGCGATGGCGATCACGTTGCAGATGACCATCACCAGCGCCACCTTGGGCGACCAGCTGACGGAGGCGGGAGCAATGGCCAGAAGGGGAGCGAGCATGGATCCAGATGCCAACGGATCCATCTTCCGGGTCCCGTTGCGGGCCTGGCACGACGCTTAAGACTTGTTCATCGCTTGCTGCCTGCTTCGCGCGCCGCCAGGGCAAAACCGCCGGCCACCAACAGGTTGGCCAGGGTCAGAAACGACTCGGCACCACCGTGCAAGGGATCCACATCCGCCAGTTGACGCCCGAACTGCTGCTGGGCGATCAGGGCGGCGGCAATGGTGACCCCCACGAACACCAAGGTCAGTTCAAACCCCCGCAGGGCCAGGCGCGGAAAGCCGTTGATCCGCCGCGCCCACCACAGAAAGGCCAGATAGGGCAGCAGCGACAGCGCGAACAGGGGGGCGGGATCGATGCCGGCTAACCACTGCAGGGCCTGGGCTGCCCAGCCATTGATCAGGTCAACCATGGGACGTGCGTTGCTGTCGCATCAGGTTCCAGCCGGCAACGGCCATCGCTCCGTTGCCCAGGCAGGTGGTTGCGGCCTGCAGCACCACCAGCCCGTTCAAGGCGCTGGCGTTGTCAAACAGGTGCCAGGTGCAGGCGGCCATGGCGCTGATCAGGGCCGGCACCATCGCCAGAGCCAGCCAACGCCAGCCGGTTTCGGACCGGGCGCGCCCCAGGGCGATCACGGCGCCGATCGCCACCAGCCATTCGGCCACCGAACTGATGTGGATCCACCAGGTGGGCAGGGAGAGCGCGTGCATGCAGGGACTCTATGGAGCCAGGCCTAAGCTCGCGCCAATGGCTCCCCTTCTGACCGATCAGCACGGCGATCAGCGGCCGCTGCTGCTGTGCGGCTACTACGGCGAACACAACCTGGGTGATGACGCCCTGCTCGAGGTGTTGCTGGCCCAGCTACCGGCCTCTACGCCGGTGCTTGTCACCGCCCGCGACGAACGTCAGGTGCAACAACGCCATGGCGTGGCCACGGTCAACCGGCGCAGCCTCAAGGCCGTGCTCCAGGCCCTGGGCCACAGCCGCGGCCTGGTGCTGGGCGGCGGCAGCCTCCTGCAGGATTCCACCAGTTTCAACAGCCTGCTGTATTACGCCGCCCTGATCAGCGCGGCGCGGCTGCAGGGCAAACCGGTGGTGCTCTGGGGGCAGGGCCTGGGCCCTTTGCGGCGGCGCCGCAGCCGTGGCCTGGTGCGGGCCCTGTTGCCCCTGGTGCAGGCCATTCGCTGGCGGGATCGCGCTTCCGCAGATCTCGCCGCCCGACTGGGCCGCCGTGACGACTTTGGCAGTGACCCCGTCTGGGCCAGCGAATCGTTGCCATGGCGTGGCAGCGGTGGGCCGATCGTGGTCTGTTTCCGGCCGACGCCGTTGCTGTCTGCTGACGCCTGGCGCCCCTACCTGGAGGCCCTGGAGGCCCTGGCTGAGAGCGCCGAGCGTCAGGTGATCTGGCTCCCCTTTCATGCCGAGCAGGATCACACCCTGTTCGCCGAGCTCGATCGGGCCGGGGTGATGCCCGAGGCCTTGCGCCGACGCAGCCGCCAGGTCACGGCCCAGACCCCCCGCGAAGCCCGGGCCATGTTTGCCACCGCCGGGTTGGTGATTGCCATGCGCCTGCATGGCTTGATCCTGGCGGCGGTCAGTGGTGCCCCTGTCGCCGCCCTCAGCTACGACCCCAAGGTCGAAGCCGCGGCGGCGGATCTGGGCTGCCCCTGCCAGTCCCTCGATCAGGCCTGTCAGGTCCCGGCGCTGCTGACGGCCTGGCGGGCCCAGCTGGATCAGCCTGCGGCGCAGAGCCGTCTGCTTGACCTACGGGCACAGGCCGCCAGCCACGCCCGGCTGCTCACCGTCTGATCACCACCGCATCGATGCGCTGACCGTGGCTGTCGAGGCCAGCGATCCGCAGGCTGTCCCCCACAAAGGTCAGCTCGCCGAAGCTGTGCACACTGACGGCCCTGGCACTGCGCTCGTTGGCCACGACTGGCCTCAGGCTGGCGCCGCCACCGCCCACGGTCAGATAGGTCGTGCCGTCAATGATTTTGGTGCGCTCGTAGTTGTGCTCATGGCCATTGATGTAGAGCTGGACCCCATAGGCCTTGAACAACGGTGTCAGGCGGGCGATCAGGGCCCGGTCATCGCCGTAGAGACCGGCTGAATAAACGGGGTGGTGACCCACCACCACCTTCCAGGGGGCTCTGCTGGCGGCCAGAGCCTTCTTGAGCCAGGGCATCTGGTGCTGCCAGGGCGCATTGCCATTGGTGTCGAGCATGAAAAATTCGACAGGACCGCGCCGCAGCGTGTACCAGCGGCCTTTCATGCCAAAGGGTTTGAAGCCGACCTGGGGATCGCCGTTGGCCGTACGGATGTCGTGGTTGCCGAGCACGGCATGAAATGGAACCCCCGCCTCGATCAGCTCCCGATACGGCTTGGTGAAGGTGGATTGGATCCCGGCCAGATCACCGTCCTTCCAGGCCGAGGTGGCGTAGATGTTGTCGCCGCCCAGGATCACCAGATCCACGGGGTCCCGCTTGTTCAGCGCCCCCATCTGCTGGCCGACAGCCCGTTGTTGGCGGTTGCCGCTGCCAAAATCGGCCGTGGCCAGCACGTGCAGACGATCCTGGCCGGTCGGCGGGGGGGGCAGGGGTTGGCTTCTGACGCTCCAGCCCTGTTGCGCCGCCGCATTGCCCAGCACAACCCAGGGCAGCAGCCGCAGCAGGTGGCGGCGTTTCATGCAGCAGCCCTTTGCAGACGCTCCAGTTCGGCCAGGACCTCCTGGCTGTGGCCAGCGGGCCTGACGGCGACCCAGCGAGCCTGCAGCAAGCCCTGCGGGTCGATCAAAAAGGTGTGCCGCTGCGAGAAGGGCGGAATCCAGGACCCATAGCGCTGACTCACCAGCCCACCTGGATCGGACAGCAGGGTATAGCGCAGCCCTTCGCTGCCGCAGAACTCGGCATGCTGCTCGGGATCATCGGCACTCACCCCAACAACCCTGGCCCCTGCCGTCTGGAACCGGGGCAGGTCCTGTTGAAAACCTCGGGCTTCCAGGGTGCAACCACTGGTGAAGTCCCTTGGATAGAAATACAGAACAACCCAGGATCCGCGCTGCTCACCCAGATCGAAGCGAATGGGCTCTGCCTGACCGCTGGCTCCAGGGCTGACCCCATCGAGCTCAAAGTTGGGAGCGGCCTCACCAAGGGTGGGCAAGACTCCCCCGAGTGCCCAAACCCGGGATGGACCGAGGGACAAAAAGGGAACCGACAGGGTTAAGGCCTGCAGTCCGGCATCAAGCAACTGGCGTCGGCGCATGCATCCAAAGCCGAGACAGCCAGCCCGTAGCGCGAGCAGCTGTGGGCTGACAGTGGATTCAGATCCGTGCCAGGTTGATGCCCAGCTCGCGGGCGTAAGCGCCCAGACCCTTCTTCTGAATGGTCTTCAGGGCACGGGTCGACACGCGCAGCTTGACGAACCGGTTGCCCTCGGCCCACCAGAGACGACGCTCCTGCAGGTTCACTTGCTGCAACTTCTTGGTACGCACGTGGGAGTGCGAGACGGCCATGCCGTTGTTGGCGCGCTTGCCGGTGAGCTCACAGACGCGGGACATGACCTGAGGGGACGAAACAGCAGAGCCAATCCCTGTCGGGATGTGACCAATCTGCCGATCTTACCAAGTGGCTCCCTAGCTTGCGCCTAACTCCGCTCAGCCTGGCCTGATCCTTCCCATGCTGCACGTTCTCAAGTTCAGTTCCGAAGACTGCGGCACCTGCCATCGCATGAGTCATTACGACGAACTGGTCTGCACGGAGCTGGGGTGCACCTTTGTCAGCGTGATGCTCCAGGACACCGACACCTACCGCCGCTACCGCCGGGTGCTGTTGGCTCAGTACCCCAACAAGGAGGGCATGGGCTGGCCGACCTACCTGCTGGTGAGCGATCCCGAGGGCTCCTTCACCATTCATGGCGAACTCAAGGGCGGGATGCCCAAGGGTGACTTTCGCCAGCGTCTGTCTGCACTGTTGCCGACCCAAGGCTGAATTCGTAGCGATCGCCACCACGCCATCGGCTGGGGTCATGGACAGTGCGCTGGCGGAAAGGATGCCTAGGGTTCCGGCTCCATCGGAGTGTCTGGTCCAAGAGGTTCCGGCCGGTCACACCGGCTGCACGGAGGGACAAAAGCCCGGGAGACCGCTTCTTCCCCACCTCTGTCCACTGGATCCTTGCGATGACATCAGATTCAGGCGCAGCAGGCGCCTTCGAACGCCTGCACCCTGGTGAGGGCATGCGCGCGCTTGAAAAGGAGCGCGCCCTGCCGCTGACGGGCTGGCAGCAGGAGGTCGATCAGGCCCACCGCTGGGGTCTGGAGGCGGCCGACAGCATCGTCGATCGGCGCATCTCCACCTTTTCGCGCGGTGAGCTGCCCCATTTCGCGGGCATCAACACCTTCATGAAGGCTCCCTACATCGAGGACGTCAACCGGGTGGGTGAGTTTGACGTCGCGATCGTGGGTGTGCCCCATGACAGCGGCACCACCTACAGACCCGGAACCCGCTTCGGGCCCCAGGGCATTCGCCGCATCTCGGCTTTGTACACCCCTTACAACTACGAAATGGGGGTTGATCTGCGCGAGCAGATCACGTTGTGCGATGTGGGTGACATCTTTACGATCCCGGCCAACAACGAGAAGAGCTTCGACCAGATCTCCAAGGGCATCGCCCACGTGTTTGCCAGCGGAGCCTTCCCGATCATTCTTGGTGGGGACCACTCGATCGGGTTCCCTACGGTGCGCGGCGTCTGCCGCCATCTGGGTGACAAGAAGGTCGGCATCATCCATTTCGACCGGCACGTCGACACCCAGGAGATCGACCTCGACGAGCGCATGCACACCTGTCCGTGGTTTCATGCCACGAACATGGCCAACGCACCGGCCAAGAACCTGGTGCAGCTTGGCATTGGCGGCTGGCAGGTCCCGCGCGAGGGGGTCAAGGTCTGCCGCGAGCGCGGCACCAACGTGCTCACGGTGACTGATATCACGGAGATGGGCCTGGAGGCGGCCGCTCAATTTGCGATTGAACGGGCCACCGACGGCACCGACTGCGTCTACATCTCCTTTGACATCGACTGCATCGATGCCGGCTTCGTGCCTGGCACCGGCTGGCCTGAACCGGGCGGTCTGCTGCCCCGCGAGGCGCTGAAGCTGCTGGAGCTGATTGTGCGCAACGTGCCGGTCTGCGGTCTTGAAGTGGTCGAGGTCTCTCCGCCCTACGACATCAGCGACATGACCTCACTGATGGCGACCCGGGTGATCTGCGACACCATGGCTCACCTGGTGGTCAGCGGCCAATTGCCCCGCAAGGGCAAACCGGCCTGGATCAGCGACGACTGCAACATGAACGTCGACCAGAAATGGAGATGAGCCATGCATGAAGTTGACATGACCAAGTGCCTGCTGCTCTCCATGAACGACTGGCGCCAGCAGCACAGCCCCGCTGTCCCGGTGGTCGATCGCGTGCATCTGCAGGTGGGTGACTTCACCTGCGTGGAGCCCGATCAGTTGCTGTTCACCTGGCGCGTGGCCGTTCAGAACAGCTGGCTTGATGGCGCCGAGCTTGTGGTTGAAGCCGTGCCTCTGGTGGGCCGCTGTGTGCGCTGCCAGCAGACCTACAGCCCCAGTGCCGACGCCGCTTACCGCTCACCCTGCTGCGATCACCCGATGGAGGAGATCGTCAGCGGCCGTGAACTGCGCATTCGTTCCGTTGATTACACCCTGGAGTCCTGACCATGCACATGCCCTTGGAAGACACCCTGGGTCTGAACAGCCTGAGGTGGTTGCGGTGAACAGTTCAGGTTGAATGCCGAGGTAAATCGCCTCTTTGAACAGGGCCTGTTTGGCCTGGGCGTCGTCATCGCGCACGGCGTTGGCGTAACGCTGACGCAGCGAAGCGATCAGCGCCTCACGTTGGGGTCCACTGTTCGCCATAACCGGCCGTCTGAACGCCTCAATTTTAGGCGACATGTTGGTGTTGACCCCAGTTTTCAGCTCGAGGGCCCATCACCCCGTCCCCATCCTCGCGAACGGTCACATTCCCTACCAAGGGTCTGCCCATCGTCTGTTGGGATGGCCCCATGACGACAGCACCCTCTGATCTCATTGCGCGTCAGCAGCTGGCGCAGCTCAACACCCTGCGGGATGGGCCTGGCTGGCTGCGGCTGGTGTCGCACCTCGGCCTCATCGTTGGCTCTGGTGTGATCTGGCGACAGGAGACCCTGCCCCTGGCACTGCGGCTGTTGGGGTTGTTGCTCAGCGGGATCGGACTGGCCTGCTGCTTTGCTGGCCTGCACGAGTGCTGCCACCGCACCGCGTTTCGTAGCAAGCCGCTCAATGACGCGCTGGCCTGGTTGTTGGGTCTGCTCAGTTTTTACAACGCCACGTTTTATCGGCGCTACCACCAGTGGCACCACCGCTACACCCACCAACCGGGGCTCGACCCCGAACTGGAGGACCCGGTGCCAACAACGGTTGGCGCCTATCTGCTCGAGATCAGCGGCTGGAACTGGTGGACCGGCAAGGTGCGGGGCTATGGACGCCTGTTGTTCGGCGACCTCTCGAGCTATCCCTACCTGAACGCAGACATCCATCTTCAGGTTCGCCGTTCCGTGCGCCTGCAGTTCCTGGTTTATGCCCTGCTGACCGCGGTGTCGTTGGTGAACGGCAACGGTCTTCTGTTCTGGAGCTGGCTGCTCCCACTCGCTGTTGGACAACCATTTCTGAGGGTGCTGTTGCTGGCTGAACACACGGGCTGCGCCTACAGCGCCGATGGCCTGACCAACACCCGAACCACCCTGACGATTGCCCCGGTGCGCTGGCTGATGTGGAACATGCCCTTCCACGCTGAACACCACCTGTACCCCTCGCTTCCGTTTCATGCCCTGCCGGCTGCCCACCGCTGGATCGGCCCGAGGCTGCTGCATCTCGACCATGGCTATCTCGCGGTCCATGCCCGCTTGTTGCCCCGCCTTGCCGAGCTCGGACAGCCGGCATGAGCACCAACCCACTCGCCCTTGCGGTCGATCGCGTCTTTGAGCTGGGCGATGTCACTCTCGCCTGCGGCAAGACGATTCCCCAGGCCCGCCTCGTTTACCGGCAGTTCGGCACCCTCAACGCCGATCGCTCCAACCTGATCCTGATGCCGACGTCCTATGGCGCCCGGCCTGCCGATCTGGCCTGGACGGTGGGCCCGGTGCTCGACCCCGAGCGGTGGTGCATCGTCATCGCCGGGCAGTTCGGCAATGGACTCTCCAGCAGCCCCAGCCATGGGGCCATGGGCCTGGCCGATCAGGGCTGGGTGGTGCAGCACAGTGACAATGTGGCCGCCCAGAAGCGACTGCTCGAGGAGCAGTTCGGCGTCGACCGGCTGGCCTTGATTTATGGCTGGTCGATGGGGGCGCAGCAGGCCTACCAATGGGCCGTGACCCATCCCGCAGCCGTTGAACGGATCTGTTGCGTCTGCGGCACGGCCCGCACCTCAGTTCATAACAAGCTGTTCTGTCTAAGCCTGCGCCAGGCCCTGACCGCCGATCCCCGTTGGAACGGGGTCGGGTTTGACGGTGACCCTGAGCAGGGGTTGCGCACCTTTGCCTTCATCTATGCCAGTTGGGCCGCCAGCCAGCCCCATTACCGGGGCCTCACCGAGCCCCTGGAGCAGCACGTTGAGCAGCAGTGGCTGCCCCACTACCGCCGCCATGATCCCCGCGATCTGCTGGCCATGCTCGACACCTGGATGGCCCACGACGTGGCCCCCGGTGCCGATCTGGCCCAGGCCCTGCGTCAGATCACAGCCCGCAGCGCCGTGGTCGCCGGCAGCCACGACCTGTACTTCACGGTCGATGACATGGCAGCCGAAGCCGAACACCTGGGCGAGGCCGAGTTTTACGTGATCGCCTCCGAGCTGGGTCACCGCGCCGGCAATCCCCACAGCAGCCCGGCTGAACAGCAGGTGCTGCGCCGCATCGTCGATCAGCTGCTCGACAGCTGATCCAGGCACCCGTTCTGCCCTCCCCGTTGTCGATGGCACCCATGACCGATCTGGCCAGCACCGCCCGCAATCTGGGGCTGCGCTTTCTGCTGTTCTCGTTTACCGACCTGTTCGGTGTGCAGCGGGCCAAGCTCGTCCCCCTGTCTGCCGTACAGGGGATGAGCCAGTCCGGCGCGGGCTTTGCCGGATTCGCCGCCTGGCTCGATCTGAGCCCCGCCGATGGCGATGTGATGGCCATTCCCGATGCCGCCAGCCTGATGCCCCTGCCCTGGCAACCCGAGGTGGGCTGGGTGGCCACGGAACTCACCCTCAACGGTGCCCCCATGGCCCAATGTCCCCGTCGCCTGCTGCGCAACCAACAGCAGCGGGCGGCCCAGTCGGGGATCCAACTGCGCAGCGGGGTCGAGGCCGAATTCTTCTTGTTGCAGCCTGGGGGCGAGGCGATCGCCGACCCGGCCGACACCCAGGACAAGCCCTGCTACGACCAGCTGGCCCTGATGCGTCACTACGGACTGATCGGCCCGCTGCTCGAGGCGATGGAGCAGTTGGGCTGGGCCCCGTATCAGGCCGACCACGAGGATGCCAACGGCCAATTTGAGATCAACTGGACATTCAGCGATGCGCTGATCACAGCCGATCGCCACGCCTTCTTCAAGGTGATGGTCAAGTCGATGGCGGAGGCCCAGGGACTGCGGGCCAGCTTCATGCCCAAGCCCTTTGCCGAACTGACCGGCAACGGCTGCCACACCCACCTGTCGTTGTGGGGAGCCCCGGGCAGCGCCCGTGCCGGCGAGAACCTGTTCCCCGATCCCAGTGGGGAACTGGGGCTGTCCTCGCTGGCTTATCACTTCTTGGGGGGATTGATCACCCATGCGCCGGCGCTGTGTGCGATCACCAATCCCTCTTTGAACAGCTACAGGCGCCTGGCGGCGCCGCCCACCACGTCGGGGGCCACCTGGAGTCCTGGCGGGGTCAGTTACAGCGCCAACAACCGCACCCACATGCTGCGGTTGCCCGATGAGCAGCGCATCGAGTTGCGCCTGCCGGATGGCTCCACCCACCCCTACCTGCTGCAGGCCGCCCTGCTGGCCGCTGGCCTGGATGGCATCGAGCGCCAGCTCGACCCCGGGCCCCGCCATGACAACGACAACTACGCCGACCCCCTGCGCGCCGATCAATGCCCGCGTCTGCCGGCTGATCTGGGCGAGGCGCTCGACGCCTTTGCCGCCGATGGCCCGCTGCGGGCTTCCCTGGGAGAGGACTTCTGCCGCGCCTATGAAACGCTGCGCCGGCGGCAATGGAACCGCGAGCGGGGCCCCATCGGCGAAGCCGAACGGCGCAGTTGCTTGGACTGTTGAGCCCAGGCGGGGTCAGAGACCCCGCTCCATCAGCCTGCCCATCAGATCACTGCTGCGCTGCTGGAAGCTGGCCAGTTGGTTGGGCTCGAGGCCACCAACCGCTAGCCGGGCCATTTCATAGAGGTGGCGGCTCAGGTCGTCGGCCAACTGCTGGCTGGGGGAGCTGCCGCCAGCACCGGTGATGACCGAACCGGCCGAGAGTTTGAGCAGCCCTTCGACCAGCTTGTGCCGGCGGTTGACCAGCAGCACATGGTGATCGGGCAGGCCCGGCAGGCGCTGCTCCATCAGAGCGCCCATGTCGTTGAGGCGGCGCATCTGCTCGGGCAGCAGGATCAGGGCCGCCGGTGCCTGCTCGCCCTTGAGGGCCTGCACCTGGATCGTCACCTTGTCATTTGCCAGGGCTGCCTTGAACAGGTCGCGCAGCTTTTCGGAGCTGTCCTTGCCGTCGGCATCGGCCAGCTCGCTGTCCTTGTCCTGCAGGGTGTCGTCCAGTTCGGCGTCAACCCGCTGGAACTTGAGCTCCTCGTGCCGGTATTCGAGCCAGGGGATGAACTGAGTGTCGATGAAGGTGTCGGCCAGCAGCACCTCGGCCCCTTGACTCTTCCACAGGGCCAGGGCCCCGGCCTGGCCTGCTTCGTCGGTGCAGTAGAGGATGCGCTTGTCGTTGGCACTGTCCAGGCGGCTGCGGTAGCCGGCCAAGGTGGTGAAGGCCTTGCCGTTTTCGCCGGGGATCGGATCGGGGGTGTCGCCCTCACCACCGGCCCGGGTTGTGCCGTACAGGACCAAGTCGGCCACCTGATCGGCGAACTTGTCGTCCTCCATGGCGCCGATCTTGATGAACGGGGCCAGGGATTCCCAGATTTCCGCGTAGCGCCTGGGCTCATCACGGTGCAGCTCCTTGAGACGGTCGCCAACCTTTTTGGCCACGAACCCGCCGATCGAGCGCACCCGCCGGTCGGTCTGCAGGGCTGAGCGGCTGACGTTGAGCGGAATGTCCGGGGAGTCGATCACACCGCGCAGGGGCAGCAGGTAGCGGGGCACCACCTCCTTGATCGAATCGCTGACGAAGACCTGGTTGCAATAGAGCTTGATTTCGCCCTTTTCCCAATCGGCGCGGCCGCTGAATTTGGGGAAATAGAGGATGCCCTGCAGGTTGTAGGGGTAGTCGGTGTTGAGGTGTACCCACAGCAGCGGGTCCCCCTGGAACGGGTACAGGTAGCGGTACAGCTCGATGTAGTCGTTGTCGCTCAGATCGCGGGGGCTCTTGCGCCAGGGTGCCTCTCGCTTGTTGACCGTTTCACCCTCGAGCTGCACCTCCACCGGCATGAAGTCGCAGTAGGTGGTGATCAGGGTCTTGATGCGAGCGGGTTCGATGTATTCGAGCTCCTCCTCCATCAGATGCAGAATCACATCGGTGCCCGGTTCGCTGCGGGTCGCCGCCTCAAGGCTGAATCGGGGCGAGCCATCGCAGCTCCACCGCACCGCTTCGCTGCCCTCGCGGGCGCTCAGGGTCACCAGTTCCACCTGTGAGGCGACCATGAAGCTCGAGTAAAAGCCCAAGCCGAAGTGGCCGATGATGGAGTCACTTTCGCTTTTGTACTTCTCGAGAAAATCTTCGGCACTTGAGAAGGCCACTTGGTTGATGTAGCGCTTGACTTCATCGGCCGTCATGCCGATGCCGTTGTCGCTGATCGTGAGGGTCTTGGCTTCGCGGTCAATGCGGATCTGGATCCTGCCTTCCGAGCCCTCGCTGCAGTCGCCGGCCATGGCCGCCATGCGCCGCTTGCTGATCGCATCGACACCGTTGCTGACCAGCTCCCGCAGGAACACCTCGTGGCCGCTGTACACGGCTTTCTTGATGATCGGGAAGATGTTCTCGGTGTGGATCTGGATCTGGCCCTGTTCGGCTTGCAGCACGGCTGGAACGCGGCGAGGTATGGACCAGATTCCATGCCCCATGCCCTGCTCGCCAAGGGGTGGCGATGGGCGTAAAACCGACCCCTGGGCCCCTGCGGTGGCGGCTTCAGCAGGGCTGAAACAGTTCTCCCTGAACCATGGTGCGCCAGGGCGATGACACCGGTTGGGCTTGGCTGTCTTCAGCCCCGTTGCTGGTCTCTGGTGCGGCTGCCACGGGCGAGCGCTTGGCGGGCCAGGCCGGGTGCAACACCAGCGGCCAGCAGACGTCAGCAGCCCTGAACACGGCGTAGGGAGAGGAGACAGCCATGGAACCCAGATGCAGTACACCTGTACTAAATGAGAATCGCAACGCTGTCAAGCGCCGCCGCAGGGACCTCGATGGGACCAGGCCAGAGTTCGTGCTAGCAACGTCTCTGGCCCTCTGGGCCAACGCGACCCTCGCCTGTCCAGTGCCGAACGCCAAGCGCCCACAGACCCCCCTGGATGATGATGAGCCCCTGGTGGACCCCGGTCGCAGCCTCCCCCTGCGGTTGTTGGCGTTGCTGGGCGCCGCGTCCTTTGTGATGCTGGGAGTGGCCAGTGTGGTGGTGCCGCTGATGCAACCTGCCGAGCCACCGCCGCTGCCCGATCAGCGTCCGCACCCAACCGTTTGACTCAACCGATCAGGTAAGGATCGAGAAAGCGCAACGGCCTGGCCATCGTGGCCGAGAACCCCAGGATGCCCCGGTCGCGGTGGCTGTACAGCACGCTGTCGTCTTCGGCCAGCAGGTAGGTCCCTCCCCGTTGGCCGATGAAGTCATCCCGGGGCACAT
>JBJOHB010000102.1:0-3955 GCA_046047915.1 Cyanobacteriota bacterium | reverse complement strand
CGGTCCCGAGGGCTGCAGCCCGCTGCACAGCAACACCTTTGCGGCCGACGAGGGCTGCCTGCCGGTGGGGATTGCCGTGCTGACCCAGGCCCTGCTGCGCTGGCGGCCGGTTGCCAGAGTGTCGGCATGAAGGAACGCTCGCGCCTGCAGGCCTGGCTGGCCCTGGCCGCCCCCCTGCTGGTGCTGCTGTCGCTGCTGGCCCTGCTGCTGCGCAGCGGTTCCGACCGTCTGCAGGCGCTGCCGCCGCTGGTGATCGGGGTCGGCCTGCTGCTGAGCAGCGCCATGGGTCGGGCGCGCCAGCGCCGCCACCTACTAGCCGCCCTGCGCCAGACCGATGCCTGAAGAACCCCTGGACCCCCAGCAGCTCGAGAGCCTGCGTCAGGCGATCGCCTCGGGCGATCCGGCCCGGGCCATGCCCGCCCTGGCTGGCCTGCGGGAGGTGTCCCCCGAGCAGGCCATTCCGCTGCTGCTGCTGGGGTTGCAGCAGGAGATCTTCATGATCCGCTCGCTCAGTTGCGCCGGCCTGGGCTACAAGCAGAGCGAGCAGGGCTGGCAGGCGCTGGTTGAGGCCCTGCTGCATGACGACGATCCCAACGTGCGCGCCGAGGCGGCCAACGCCCTGGTCAGCCACAGCCTCGAGCGGGCCCAGCCGCTGCTGCTCGAGGCCTTTGCCGCCAATGACCATTGGCTGGTGCGTTGCAGCATCCTCTCGGCCGTGGCCGAACTGATTGAGGTGCCAGCAGCCTGGCTATTCGACCTGGCCCGCCTGGCGATCGCCGATGGCGATGGCACGGTGCGGGTTGGCGGCGCCGAGATTTTGGGCCGGCTGGCGGCCGAGGGATCGGCCGATGCCCGCGCCGCCCTGGTGCCCCTGCAGGCCGACAGCGACCACCGGGTCGTGGCAGCGGCGCTCAACGGCCTGCAGAGCTGAGTCCCTTTCACGCTTGCTAGGTTTCCTTTGTCACTAGGGGTGCCCGGTCGCTGCAGGCGGCCCCGGGCTGAGATCACACCCTCCGAACCTGATCCGGGTCATGCCGGCGCAGGGAAGTGGAAACGAACTCGGCACGGCCCAGAACCCCCACCGCCTCCGGGCGGACCCCCGTTCTTCGCCACAGCCCGTCATGCGCAGCGCCTGGATCGAACAGCGCAAAGGCCACGCCAATGTCTCCCAGATGCACTACGCCCGCCAGGGGGTGGTCACTGAGGAGATGGCCCACGTGGCCCGTCGCGAGAACCTGCCCGAGTCGCTGGTGATGGAGGAGGTGGCCCGGGGCCGCATGATCATCCCGGCCAACATCAATCACCCGGGCCTGGAGCCGATGGCGATCGGCATCGCCAGCACGTGCAAGGTGAACGCCAACATCGGCGCCTCGCCCAACGCCAGTGACGTGAACGAAGAGCTCAAGAAGCTTGAGCTGGCGGTCAAGTATGGCGCCGACACGGTGATGGATCTGTCGACCGGTGGCGTCAACCTCGACGAGGTGCGCACGGCGATCATCAACGCCTCACCGGTCCCCATCGGCACGGTGCCCGTCTATCAGGCCCTCGAGAGCGTGCACGGCTCGATCGAGAAGCTCTCCGAAGACGACTTTCTGCACATCATCGAGAAGCACTGCCAGCAGGGGGTCGATTACCAGACCATCCACGCCGGCCTGCTGATCGAGCACCTGCCCAAGGTCAAAGGGCGCCTGACCGGCATCGTGAGCCGCGGCGGCGGCATCCTGGCCCAGTGGATGCTCTACCACCACAAGCAGAACCCGCTGTACACCCGTTTCGACGACATCTGCGAGATCTTCAAGCGCTACGACTGCACCTTCTCGCTGGGTGATTCGCTGCGGCCCGGCTGTCTGCATGACGCCAGCGACGAGGCCCAGCTGGCCGAGCTCAAGACCCTGGGTGAACTGACCCGCCGCGCCTGGGCCCATGACGTGCAGGTGATGGTTGAGGGTCCGGGCCACGTGCCGATGGACCAGATCGAATTCAATGTGCGCAAGCAGATGGAAGAGTGCGCCGAGGCGCCCTTCTATGTGCTGGGCCCCTTGGTGACCGACATCGCCCCCGGGTACGACCACATCACCAGCGCCATCGGCGCCGCCATGGCCGGCTGGTATGGCACGGCGATGCTCTGCTACGTGACTCCCAAGGAGCACCTGGGTCTGCCCAACCCCGAAGACGTGCGCAACGGTCTGATCGCTTACAAGATCGCCGCCCACGCCGCCGACATCGCCCGCCACCGCCCGGGGGCCCGCGACCGCGACGACGAGCTGAGCCGCGCCCGTTACGCCTTCGACTGGAACAAGCAGTTCGATCTGTCGCTCGATCCCGAGCGCGCCCGCGAGTACCACGACGAAACCCTGCCGGCCGACATCTACAAGCAGGCCGAGTTCTGCTCAATGTGCGGTCCCAAGCACTGCCCCATGCAGACCAAGATCACCGACAAGGATCTCGAGGGCCTCGAGCAGGTGCTGGCCGAGCAGCAAAAGGCTGGTGAAACAGCTGCCGTCTGAGGCGAGGCAAGGCGAGGCCTCGAGCAGGAGGGTGACCACACCTGCAGAGGCCTGTATCGACATTGTCGAGACAACATGCTGAACCCTTATTGGCCCCCTGCGCTCAATAAGGGTTTTTTGCTGCTCAGCAAATGTTCATCGGCCAAGGCTGAACGGCAATGTCTCAGGATCAGACGCGCTCCAGCAGCAAAAAGCCCCGCCGTAAGGCGGGGCTGATTTGAAGGTTGCTGGCTCGCCGTTCGGCGGCCATGGACAGGCTGATCAGCCCAGGGCCTTGGCCTTGGCGACGACGTTGTCGACGGTGAAGCCGAACTTTTCAAGGCAGACGGGGCCGGGGGCCGAGGCGCCGAAGCGGTCGATCGAGACGCTGTCGCCGTCGAAGCCGGTGTACTTGTGCCAGCCGAAGCTGCTGGAGGCTTCCACCACCAGGCGCTTGCGGCAGGCGGCGGGAAGCACGCTCTCGCGGTAGCCGGCGTCCTGCTCTTCGAACAGCTCGACGCAGGGCATCGAAACGACTCGCACGTTCTTGCCGTCAGCGCGCAGCTGGGCGGCGGCCTTGGTGCACAGCTCCAGCTCGGTGCCGGTGCCAATCAGGATCAGGTCGGGCGTGCCGTTGCTGTCCTCAAGGATGTAGCCACCCTTGGCCACGGCGGCGGCGGTCGAGTTGGCCTGGTTGGCCATGGCCTGACGGCTCAGGATCAGGGCCGTGGGGCGGTGGCGGTTGCCCACAGCCACCTGATAGGCGCCGCTGGTCTCGTTGCCATCGCCAGGGCGGATCACCAGCAGGTTGGGGATCGAGCGCAGGCTGGCCAGGGTCTCGATCGGCTGGTGGGTGGGGCCGTCCTCACCCAGACCGATCGAGTCATGGGTCAGCACGTAAATCACACCCAGCTCGCTCAGGGCCGACAGGCGCATGCCGCCGACCATGTAGCCAGCGAACACCGCAAAGGTGCCGCCGTAGGGCACCAGGCCACTGCCGTGATACGCCAGGCCGTTGAGGATCGCCGCCATGGCGTGCTCGCGCACACCAAAGTGCAGATAGCGGTTGCCCTCGGCGCCTTTCTGGAAGCCGCCCTCACCCTTGATATCGGTGAGGTTGGAGTGGGTCAGGTCAGCCGAACCGCCGATCAGCTCAGGCAGGTTGGGACCGATCGCATTGAGGCAGTTGTAGCTGTGCTGGCGGGTGGCCAGGCCCTTGTCGTCGGCGCTGTAGCTGGGCAGGTTGGCGTCCCAGCCCTGGGGCAGTTCGCCGCGCAGCTGGCGCTCGAACTGGGCCGCTTCGGCGGGGTACTGGCTGCGGTAGTTGGCCAGCAGGGTGTTCCACTCGGCCTCGGCAGCACCACCGCGGTTGATCGCCTGGCGCCAGTGGTCATAGGACTCCTGGGGCACCTCGAAGGGGCCGTAGCTCCAGTCGAGGGCCTTGCGGGTCAGCTCGGCCTCCTCGGCAC
>JBJOHB010000101.1:0-3737 GCA_046047915.1 Cyanobacteriota bacterium | reverse complement strand
CCACGGGCGAAGCGGGATAATCGCCGGTTCAGTGCCGCAGGCCCGGTGACCGCGAGCTACAAGGACACGCTCAACCTGCTGCAGACCGGTTTCGGCATGCGCGCCAACGCCAAGGTGCGCGAACCCGAGCTGCAGGCGCTGTGGGCCGACCTGGGCCTCTACGAGCGGCTCAGCCAGACCAATCCAGGCCCGGTGTTCACCCTGCACGACGGCCCCCCCTACGCCAACGGGGCCCTGCACGTGGGTCACGCGCTGAACAAGATCCTCAAAGACATCATCAACAAGACCGCCCTGCTGCAAGGCAAGCGGGCGCGGTTTGTGCCGGGCTGGGACTGCCACGGTCTGCCGATCGAGCTCAAGGTGCTGCAGGGGCTCAAGCCCGACGAACGCGCCGCCCTGACGCCGCTCGAGCTGCGCCGCAAGGCCCACGCCTATGCCCTCGAGCAGGTGGCGCTGCAGAAGAGCGGCTTTGAGCGCTGGGGCATCTGGGCCGACTGGGAGCAGCCCTACCTGACCCTGCACAAGCGCTATGAAGCCGCCCAGATCGGCGTGTTCGGCCAGATGGTGCTGGCCGGGCACATCTACCGGGGGCTCAAGCCGGTGCACTGGAGCCCCAGCTCCCGCACCGCCCTGGCCGAGGCCGAGCTCGAATACCCCGATGGCCACGTCTCGCCCAGCGTTTATGCGGCGTTTGCGGTCGAGGAGCTCCCCGCTGCACTGGCTCAGCAGCTCCAGGCGGCAGGCGTGGACGCGGCCGGGTTGATCGCCGGCCAGCAGCTGGCGGTGGCGATCTGGACCACCACCCCCTGGACCCTGCCGGCCAACCTGGCGGTCTCGGTCAACGGCGCCCTCGACTACGCCATCTGCGCCACACCGGCAGGCCGCCATCTGGTGGTGGCTGCTGAGCTGCGCGAGAGCCTTGCCGCAAGCCTGAGCCTCGAACTGACCCCGGTGCTGCAGGTCAAAGGCGCTGCGCTCGAGGGGATCATCTACCGGCACCCACTGCTCGAGCGCACCAGCCCGGTGGTGCTCGGCGGCGACTACATCACCACCGAAAGCGGCACGGGCCTGGTCCACACCGCCCCGGGACACGGCGTTGACGACTTCAACACCGGCCGCAAGTACCAGCTACCCGTGCTGTGCCCGGTCGATGAAGCCGGCACGTTGACGGCCGAGGCCGGCCCCTTTGCCGGCCTCAATGTGCTCAAGGACGCCAACGGGGCGATCATCACCGCCCTGCAGGAGGCGGGAGCCCTGCTGGCCGAGGCCCCATACGGCCACCGCTACCCCTACGACTGGCGCACCAAGAAGCCGACGATCTTCAGGGCGACCGAGCAGTGGTTCGCCTCGGTCGAGGGCTTCAGGGAGGCAGCCCTGCAGGCCATTGCCGAGGTCGAATGGCTGCCGGCCAGCGGCCGCAACCGCATCGAAAGCATGGTGCGCGAACGGGGCGACTGGTGCATCAGCCGCCAGCGCACCTGGGGGTTGCCGATTCCCGTTTTCTATCACCGGAACTCGGGTGAGGTGCTGCTCAACGCGGCGACCCTGAAGCACATTCAGACGCTGATCGCCGAGCACGGCTCGGATGTCTGGTGGCAGCGGGACGAGGCCGGCCTGCTGCCCGAACCCTGGGCCGCCGAAGCCGACCAGTGGCGCAAGGGCACCGACACCATGGATGTGTGGTTTGACTCAGGCTCCTCCTGGGCCGGGGTGGTGCAGGAGCGCGGACTCAACTACCCGGCTGACCTCTACCTGGAGGGCAGCGATCAACACCGGGGCTGGTTCCAGAGCAGCCTACTGACCTCGGTGGCCGTTAATGGCCACGCCCCTTACAAGCGGGTGCTCACCCACGGCTTCACCCTCGATGAGAAGGGCCGCAAGATGAGCAAATCGCTCGGCAATGTTGTCGATCCAGCGGTGCTGGTCGAGGGCGGTAAGAACGAGAAGCAGGATCCCGCCTATGGCGCCGACGTGCTGCGGCTGTGGGTGAGCTCGGTCGACTATTCGGCCGATGTGCCGCTTGGCCCAGGCATCGTCAAGCAGCTGGCTGACGTCTACCGCAAGGTGCGCAACACGGCCCGTTACCTGCTGGGCAACCTGCACGACTTCGTGCCCGAGCGCGACGCCGTTCCCTATGAGCAGCTGCCATTGCTCGATCAATGGATGCTGCAGCGCACCGCCGCCCTGATCGACAACGTCACAGGCGACTTTGAGCGCTACGAGTTCTACCGCTTCTTCCAGGCGCTGCAGAACTTCTGCGTCGTTGACCTCTCCAACGTCTACCTCGACATCGCCAAAGACCGCCTCTATGTGAGCGGCGCCAATGACTTCAGACGGCGCAGCTGCCAGACGGTGCTGCACCTGGTGGTCGAGCGCCTGGCCGGACTGATTGCGCCGGTGCTGTGCCACATGGCCGAGGACATCTGGCAGAACCTGCCCTATCCGGTGGCCGAGCGCTCGGTGTTCGAGCGGGGCTGGCCGACCGCTGCAGACGCCTGGCGGCACCCCGCGCTCGAAACCCCGATGGGCGCGATTCTGGAGCTCAGGGCCCTGGTCAACCGCCAGCTCGAGGCCTGCCGCAGCGGCGGCAGCCTGGGGGCCTCACTCGAAGCCCAGGTGCAGCTCGAGCTGGGAGCTGGCTCTGGCGATGGGGCCGGCACCCTGCAGGAGGCTCTGAGCTGGTTGGCGGGTTCGGACCACCCCAGCGTCGACAACCTGGCCGACTGGCTGCTGGTCTCAAGCCTGCAGATCGGCGGCACCCCCCTGGCGGCCGTCCTCAGCGAAGCCAGTGACGCCGGGCTCACGGTGCGTGTCGCCAAGGCGGCTGGCGACAAGTGCGAGCGCTGCTGGCACTACGAAACGGACATCGGCCAGCACCCGGCGCACCCGACGTTGTGTGGTCGCTGTACGGTCGTGTTGGCCGGGTGACACAACAGCGGTTGGACCTGCCCTTGAGAGAACCGGGTGCCGCTCACCAAACCTGAGGGTCCAGCATCAGATGCGGTGCGGTCGGTCCAGCCAAAACCTCCTCCCCAACCGGATTGAGCGGGCCGAACAGGACCTCGCCGCTCTCGAGCACAACACCGCTTGGCAACACCGGCTGATCCGGGTCAAACGCTGTCGGGTGGGTGGTGCTGCTCGAAAAGCCGCGATAGATCAACAACTCGAAGGGTTCGAGCGCGCCCGCCTCGCTGGGCGAGGGCACGGTTCCCCGTAGGCGCAGGACCCGGTCGGGGCGCTCGCGGCTGATCGCCTCAAGCCGTGAGAGCAATTCGGCCGGGGTCATGCTCAGAACTCGCCGGCCACCCGGCCCTGCTTGGGCAGGCGCACCAGCAGCCACTGCAGCAGGCCGACGGCATAGCCCAGCAACGCCAAGTAGCCAGCAAAGGCGGCCATGGTGGGGTTCCAGTCGCCGCCGATCACAAAGTCAAGGCCCCGGTCGGTCCAGGCGTTGAGCATCTGGGGGGGCTGGCGCCAGATCAGACAACGGGCCGAGTTGAACACAGCTGGACCGCCCAGGCAGCTCAGACCTGTAATCGCCAGGGCGGCTGCCGCCAGGGACTGCAAGGTCAGGCACCAGCGCCAGATGCGCAGGGTCAGCGGCAGGGCACGCCAAGGGGGCAGATCCTGCAGCTCCTCGTTGAGATCGACCCAGAACCAGAGGGTGATCGGAATCAACAGCTGGGCCAGCACCACCAAGGGGTAGGCCACGGCCTGGTTGCCGACATGCAGCAACA
>JBJOHB010000100.1:0-16177 GCA_046047915.1 Cyanobacteriota bacterium | reverse complement strand
CGCTCGTACCAGGCGCGGGTGACGGCCAGATCGTGGGCGGGAATCGAGAGGTGGAAGCAGGGCAGAGCCATCGGCGACTCAGCGACCCAGCAGGGCGCGGGTGGTCTTACCGAGACCGGCGGTGGTCTGCGGCAGGTAGGGCCCCTTGGTGAGCTGACCGCCAAGCCGCAGGAACACCCCAGCCAGGGCCAGGTTGAGGGCCGCCAGGCCCAGGGCGGCTTGGATCCAGCCCCAGCCCAGGCCCTGATGCAGCCAGAGCAACAGCGCCAGCTCAGCGCCGAGCAGCGCCAGCAGCAGCAGGGTGAGGCCGCCGCCGAGCAGCAGCGCACCACCGATCAGGCGCCGCCGCTCGCGATCCGCCTCCTGCAGGGCGATGCGCACATGCAGATCGAGCACCGAGGTGAGCAAGGCGCCCATGCGGCCGAGGGCCACCCGGCCCGGGCCAGCACCGGAGTCATGGCCGCGGTCCGTCATGCCGAACGCCGCCCCGAGGAGAGCAGCAGACCGAGCACCAAACCCACCCCAGCCGCGACACCGAGGGCCAGCAGCGGCCGCTCCCGCACCGGCTTCTCGATGCGGGGCCGCAGCGTGGCATTGAGCTCATCGAGCAGGCTCTCCAGCTGATGCTCCAACGGCTCGAGGCTCTCGCCGAGGCGCTGGGTCTGGTCACCGGCCACCGCCACCAGCTCCAGCAGCTGGCGGCGCACGGTGTGGGCGGTGCGGCCGCTCTGGGAGGCGATCACCTGGGCCACCTCATCGAAGCTGCCGCGGGTGGCCTCCAGGGTGTGACGGGCCACCTCAGGCCAGTGGCGCTGGATCGCCGGGATCAGCGTCTCGAAGCGTTCGCGGAAGAGATCCACCACCGCAGCGGCGGCCTCGGCCGCGCCGGCGGCGGCATCCGTGGCGGCCTCGGGCGATGCGGGGGGCCAATCCCCAGCTGCCGTGGGGGCCGCAGCCGAGCTCGCCGTCGTCGTTTCAGCGGGCATGTCGTTCGAGCTCATGGCGGCTGCAGGGTGCTGGCGGAACGGAATGGTGAAACGAATCGCCGGAGACAACAGGTGACCGGACCCCAGAGGGAACGCGGCCGGAACTGGGCACAACCTAGAGATGGGCTTGAGCTTCGGGAACCCTCCGCTACATTTCGCCTGCTCGGGGCCGGGCCTGTTGGTTCACATCAATCAGGTCGAACTGCACCAGTTCAAGTCGTTCGGCGGATCGATGTCGATTCCGCTGGAGTCGGGGTTCACCGTGGTGACAGGCCCGAACGGCTCGGGCAAGAGCAACATCCTTGATGCGGTGCTGTTCTGCCTGGGCCTGGCCAGCAGCCGCGGCATGCGCGCCGAACGCCTGCCCGACCTGATCAATAGCGCCATGCTGCGGGCGGGCAAAGCCGCCGAGACGGTGGTGAGCGTGCGCTTCGACCTGCGCGACTGGCAGCCCGATGAGGCCGAAGCCGGGCTTGAACCCAGCGAGGAGGGCCCCTGGATCCGGCCAGGCCAGACGGAATGGACCGTGAGCCGCCGGCTGCGGGTGGCCCCCGGCGGCACCTACGCCAGCAGCTTCAGCGCCGACGGTGTGCCCTGCAACCTGCAGCAGCTGCAGACCCAGTTGCGGCGCCTGCGGGTGGATCCCGAGGGCAGCAACGTGGTGATGCAGGGCGACGTGACCCGCATCGTCTCGATGAGCGCCCGCGACCGGCGCGGCATCATCGATGAGCTGGCCGGCGTGGCCCTGTTCGATTCCCGCATCGAGCAGAGCCGCGGCAAGCTCGAGGAGGTGCAGGAGCGCCAGGAACGCTGCGGCATCGTGCAGCAGGAGCTGCTGGCCACCCGCCACAAGCTTGAGCGCGACTGCGCCAAGGCCCGCACCTACCAAGACCTGCGCGCGCGCCTGCAGCGGGGCCGCAGCCAGGAGCAGGTGCTGGTGTTCGAGGCGGCCCGCGACGGACTGGTGCAGCTGGAGCGACGCCAGCAGGCGCTGCAGCGGCAGCAGGCGGAGGAGCGGGAGGCGATCAGCGCCGCCGAGGCGGCCGTGCAGGCCGGCGCCACCGCCCTGGAGGCCCTGCAGGCCGAGGTGAAGGCCCTCGGCGAAGACCAGTTGCTGGCGGTGCAGTCAGAGCTGGCGGGCCTGGAGGCCAGCGGCCGCGAACTGGCCCGCCAGGCGGAGAAGCATCAGCAGCAGGCCGAGAGCCTGCAGCGCCAACGCCAGGAGCTGGCCAGCCAGCAGGGCCAGCTGCGGCAACAGCAACAGCAGCTGGAGCGCAGCGACGACAACGCCGTGCTCGAGGCCGCCGAAGCCGCCTGCCGATCCGCCGAAGCGGCGGTGGAGCTGTCGCGGCGGCGGCTGGGGGAGGTGGCCGGCCGCTCCGGCAGCTGGCTGGAGGAGCAGAAGCGCCGCAGCCAGGAGCGGGCGCAGCTGAGCAGCAGCATCGGCCCGCTCGAGGCCGAACGGCAGCAGCTGGGGGAGCGGCTGCGCCAGAACCGCGAGCGCATCAGCGAGCTGCAGGCCGAGCTGGAGCGCGACGGCGCCAGCGATCAGCTGGCCCTCAGCCGGCTGGAGGCCACCGAGCGGGAGCGCCAGGGCCAGGGCGAACGGCTGCAGCAGGGCCGCCGCCGGCTGCAGGAGCTGGCGGAAGAGCTGGCGCTGCAGCAGCGCACCCGCAGCCGGCTGGAGCAGGAGCAGGCCCAGTTGGAGCGGGAGATCGCCCGACTCGACAGCCGCCGCGAAACGCTGCAGGAAAGCCGCGGCACCGGCGCCCTGCGGGTGCTGCTCGAGGCGGGCCTCGAGGGGATCCATGGACCGGTGGCCCAACTGGGCGAGGTGAACGAGCGGGTGCGACTGGCGCTCGAGGTGGCCGCCGGGGCGCGCCTCGGCCAGGTGGTGGTCGATGACGACCGCATCGCCGCCCGGGCGATCGAGCTGCTCAAGCAGCGGCGGGCCGGGCGGCTGACCCTGTTGCCGCTCAACAAGATTCGCGGTGGCGGTGGCGGTGGGGGCAGCGGCAGTGCCGCCCTGCAGCGGGGCGGCGGTGGCGGCGGCAGCAGCGGGACGTCCGGGCTGATCGGCCGTGCCGTCGACCTGGTCGATCACGAGCCGATCTATGCCGAGGTGTTCCGCTACGTGTTTGGCGACACCCTGGTGTTCGACACCCTGGCCAACGCCCGCCGCGAACTGGGCCGCAGCCGGGCCGTGACGCTCGAGGGCGAACTGCTCGAAAAGACCGGTGCCATGACCGGCGGCAGCCTGCAGCAGCGCAACGGGGCCCTGAGCTTTGGCCGCAGCAGCGACGGCGATGAGGCCGAGCCGCTGCGCCGTCGCCTGCTCGAGCTGGGCGAAAGCCTGGTGGCCTGTCAGCGGCGCGAAGCCGACCTGAGCCAGCAGCTCGAACGGCTGCGGCCCGCCCTGCTGCAGCGGCAGCAGCGCCAGGCTGCCCTCGAAGCCGAGCGCAGCGCCGCCCAGCGCAATCTGACCCCGCTGCAGCAACGCCAGCAGCAGCTGGAGCAGCGCCTGGGCCAGCTGCGCAGCGCCATCGCCAACGACCAACAGCGCCAACAGGAGCTGGAGCAGCTGCTGGCGCCGCTGCAGCAGCAGCGCAGCGCCCTGGAGCAGGCCGAACACCAGGCCCAGGCCAGCGGTGACGCCGACCGCTGGCAGGGACTGCAACAGGAACTGGAGGCTGCCGATGCCGCCTTGGCGGCAGCCCGCCAGCAGCGGGACGGGTTGCTGGCCGCCCGGCGCGAACGGGGCCTGGCGCTCGAGCGGCTCAAGAGCCAGCTCGAAGCCCTGGCGGCCGACGAACAGCGGCTGGTGCAGGCGGTCAACGCCCTGGTGGCCGAGCGCAGCCAATGGAAGGACCAGCAGCAGGCCGATCAGCAGAAACGGACGGTTCTCGAAGCGCAGCAGGTCGAGCTGCAGGAGCGGTTCGGTCAGCAGCGCCGGGCCCGCGATGCCGCCGAAGCAGCCCTGGCCGCCCAGCGCCAGACCCTGCAACAGCAGCAATGGGAGCTGCAACGGCTGAGCGACGAACTCGACGCCCTGGCGGCGCAGCAGCGCAGCGAGACCCTGCGCGTTGACCAGCTCGAGCTGGAGTTGCCCGATCCCTTGCCCGAGGTTCCCGACGCGGTGCGCGCCGGCGGGCTCGAGGCCCTGCAGGCCGAACTGCGCAGCCTGCAGGCCCGCATGGAGGCCCTGGAACCCGTCAACATGCTGGCCCTCGACGAGCTCGCCCAGCTGGAGCAGCGGCTGGACGAGCTCGAGCAACGGCTCGATGTGCTCAACAACGAACGCGAGGAGCTGCTGCTGCGCATCGAGACGGTGGCCACCCTGCGCCAGGAGGCCTTCATGGAGGCCTTCACGGCGGTGGACGGCCACTTCCGCACGATCTTCGCCGGTCTGTCGGACGGCGAAGGTCACCTGCAGCTCGAGAACCCTGAATCGCCACTCGATGGCGGCCTCACCCTGGTGGCCCATCCCAAAGGCAAGGCCGTGCGCCGACTGGCGGCGATGAGCGGCGGCGAGAAATCGCTGACGGCGCTGAGCTTCCTGTTTGCGCTGCAGCGGTTCAGGCCCTCACCCTTTTACGCCCTCGACGAGGTCGACAGCTTTCTCGATGGCGTCAACGTCGAACGGCTGGCCGCCCTGATCGCCAGCCAGGCGGACGAAGCGCAATTTCTGGTGGTCAGCCACCGCCGGCCGATGATCGCGGCTTCGAGCCGCACGATCGGCGTCACCCAGGCCCGCGGCGCCCATACCCAGGTGGTGGGTTTACCGCCAGCGGCCTGAACCGCGGGCGTGAGCCACAATGACGCGAAGGCCACACGCAGGTTTTGACCTCCTCCATTCCCCCTTCTGCGGATCCAGCCAGCGGGGCCCCCAGCGATCGGCTCTGGTTGCGCTCCGAGCTGATGGGCACCCAGGTGATCACCCGCGACACCGGACGCCGCCTGGGGGTGGTGGGTGAAGTGGTGGTTGACATCGACCGGCGCGAAGTCGTCGCCCTCGGCCTGCGCGACAACCCCCTGACCCGGTTTTTGCCGGGCCTGCCCCGCTGGATGCCGCTGGAGCGAATCCGCCAGGTGGGCGACGTGATCCTTGTGGATTCGGCCGATTCACTGGCCGAAGGCTTCAACCCGGACCGCTACAGCAAGGTGATCAACTGCCAGGTGATCACCGAGGCCGGCGAAACCCTGGGGCGGGTGCTGGGGTACAGCTTCGACATCGAAACCGGCGAACTCACCACGCTGGTGCTGGGTGCCGTCGGCGTTCCCCTGCTGGGCGAAGGCGTGCTCAGCACCTGGGAGCTGACCGTTGAGGAGATCGTCAGCAGCGGCCCGGACCGGATCATCGTCTACGAGGGCGCCGAAGACAAACTCAAGCAACTGGGCACGGGGCTGCTCGAAAAGCTGGGCATCGGCGGCGCCAGCTGGGAGCGCGAGGAACGCGAGCGCTATCGGGTCGGCATGGTGCCCGTCGAGAACCAGTTGGCGCCAGGCCAACCCACCGCCGCCGAGCAGCGCCGCATTCAGCCCGCCAGCACCCAGGCCTTCGTGCCCGAAGAGGAACTGGATTACGTCGAGCTCGAGGAACGCCGCGAACGGGAACCCCTGCGCCAGCGCCGTTACCTCGATGACAGCGACGACCGTGATCGCGACGAGCGCCGCTACGGCGAACCGCGCTATGGCGAACCGCGTTACGGCGACGAGCCTGGCAGCCCCGAGCGGTTCAACGAACCAGAGCGCTTCAACGAAGACCGTTACCGGCAGGAAGCCGATCGCCGCCAAGAGTTTGATCGCCCCAGCGAGCCCCGCCCCCGCCTGCAGCGGCGCGAGCCCAGGATTGACCCTCGGGAACCCCTGGATGTGGAACCCGAGGTGATCGACGATCCCTGGTAAGCGTCAGCCGCCGCGCTTCAACGCGCCTTGAAGTCGAGCGACAGGGAGTTGACGCAGTACCGCTGACCGGTGGGCGCCGGTCCGTCGTTGAACACATGACCGAGATGGGCGTCGCAGTTGCTGCAGCGGATCTCGGTGCGCACCATGCCGTGGCTGCGGTCTTCGATCGTGGTGATCGCGCCGGCCTTGACCCCGTCCCAGAAGCTCGGCCAGCCGGTGCCCGAATCGAACTTGGTGGCCGAGCTGAACAGCTCGGCCCCACAGCAGACGCAGTGGTACATGCCGGTGCCCTTGTGATTCCAGTAGGCACCGGTGAACGCCCGCTCGGTCCCCCCCTGGCGGGCCACCGCAAATTGTTCAGGGGTCAGGCGGGCGCGCCACTGGTCCTGATCGGCGTCCAGGCTGCGGGGCAAACCACTGGGCAGGCCACAGGCTGACGCGGCTGCAGCATCCGCTTGCGAGGGGTTCTGCACGTCTTCGGCCATCATCAAGCAACCAGCTAGCCGAACCCTAGACAGGGGAGCCTGGCGGCAGCAGCTCCACCACCAGATCGGCCAGGGCAGCCACGGCACCGGGCTGCCCCCGCAGGCTGCGCAAGTCGTCGCGCATGCCCACCAACCGCTGGGGCTCGGCCAGCCAGTCGGCGGCCTCGGCGGCGATCTGGGCCGGCGTGATCGCGCCGACGCGCTCGGGCACCACGGCCCGAGCGGCGGCGATGTTGGGCCAGGCCAGAAAGCCCCGATGGCGCATGCGCCAGGCGGTCAGGGCCAGCCCCAGCAACCAGCGCAGCAGCGGCAACCGCGCCACCAGTCCCAGCGCCCCATCCCAGGCCTGCATCACCTGCAGGTGTTGGGTGGGGACCAGCACGATCATCGGCACGCCCAGGGCCCCGAGCTCGGCGGTGTTGGCGCCCACGGTGGTCAGCGCCAGATCGCACTGGCTCAGCGGGCCGTGGGCTGGATGGGCCACCACCAGTTCGATCGCGGTGCCGGCCGGCGTGAGCAGCCGGGGCGGGGGGCCGGCGTCGAGCCTGGGCTCGCCGCTGCCGTAATGGCGCTGCAACGGGTTGCCGGCGCTCCCATAGGCCAGCAGCTCGGCCGGGCTGGTGGTGGGCGCCACCGGCAGCAGAAAGCGGCAGCCGGGCCGCAGCGCTGCCAGACGATCAGCCGTCTCGAGCAGAAAGGGCACGCCGACCTGCAGCTTGGCCCGCTTGGAACCCGGCAGCAGGGCCACCCATTCACCGGGGGGCAGGGGGGTGCTGCTGCGGGCACTGGCCGACAGATCGGCCATCAGATCGCCGACCACGGTGCAGCGCGGCTGCAGCCGCGACGGCAGCCGGGTGGCCGCGGCCGGGCCCATCGCGGCGATGCGGTCGTTCCACTGGGGCCAGCGGGCCACCCACTCGGCATAGGTCAGGTGGCGGTAGCCGAGCCGGGCCGAGAGCAGCACGGTCCAGAACTGATCGCCACCCAGAAACACCACCAGGCCCTGGGGCGGCCAGACGCCGTAGCGCCGGGGCCGCAGCAGCAGGCCCCAGAAGCGTCGCGCCGGCACGATCCGCTCAAAGGCCTGCCACTCGGCCGCCACCCGATGCTCGACACCGGTGGCGTTGGGGCAGGGCACCAGCACCAGCTGCAACGACCAGGAAGACTCGGGACTGCGGGGTCGCAGCGGCAGCTGCTGGTGCAGCTGCTCCACCAGGGGGCGCACCCAGGTCGATAGTTCGCCCGGCCCGTTGCTGACCAGCACAATCGTGGCCGGTGCCTGGGTGCTGGGCATCAAAATAAAAATGCGGATGGCGAGACTTGAACTCGCAAGGCCGAAGCCACACGCCCCTCAAACGTGCGTGTCTACCAATTCCACCACATCCGCGTGGTTGCAGGAGCGGAGAACCGTCCCGGGCAAGCAATATACCTACGGGCCTGGCGGGTGAGCGCTGATACAGTCCGCAACGGCCCTGCCCGCTGACCCCAGCCCACCGCGGATGCCCATCGGCAAACTGCTGATCGCCAACCGTGGCGAGATCGCTTTACGGATTCTGCGCAGCTGTCGGGAGCTCGGCATTGCCACGGTGGCCATTCACAGCACCGTCGACCGCAATGCGCTGCATGTGCAGCTGGCCGACGAGGCGGTTTGTGTCGGCGAGGCGCCGAGCAACCGCAGCTACCTCAACATTCCCAACATCATTGCGGCGGCGATCTCCCGGGGCGCCGATGCGATTCACCCCGGCTACGGCTTCCTGGCGGAGAATGACCGGTTTGCCGAGATCTGCCAGGACCACGGCCTGATCTTTGTCGGCCCCTCACCCGAATCGATCCGGGCCATGGGCGACAAGTCAACGGCCAAGGCCACCATGCAGAAGGTGGGCGTTCCCACCATTCCCGGCAGCGAGGGTCTGCTTGAGGACCATCGGCAAGCCGCGGCCCTGGCCGCGGCGATGGGCTATCCGGTGATGATCAAGGCCACCGCCGGCGGCGGCGGTCGGGGCATGCGCCTGGTGCCCGCCGCCGATCAGCTCGAGAACCTGTTCAAGGCTGCCCAGGGCGAAGCCGAGGCCGCCTTTGGCAACCCGGGGCTGTACATGGAGAAGTTCGTCGACCGGCCCCGCCATGTCGAGGTGCAGGTGCTGGCCGACCGTCACGGCAACGTCGTGCACTTGGGTGAGCGCGACTGCTCGATTCAGCGGCGGCACCAGAAGCTGCTCGAGGAAGCCCCCAGCACCGCCGTGACCCAGAGCTGCGCCGGCAGATGGGCGAGGCGGCTGTCGCCGCCGCCCGCAGCATCGGTTATGAGGGCGCCGGCACCGTCGAATTTTTGGTCGATCGCAGCGGCGCGTTCTATTTCATGGAGATGAACACCAGCATCCAGGTCGAGCATCCGGTCACCGAGGTGGTCACCGGCGTGGACCTGATCGCCGAGCAGCTGCGCATCGCCGGCGGCGAGCCGATCAGCGTCCAACAAAGCGAGATCGCCCTGCGCGGCCATGCCATCGAGGTGCGCATCAACGCCGAAGATCCCCGCCAGAACTTTAGGCCGGCCCCCGGCAAGATCACCGGCTGGCTACCGCCCGGCGGCCCTGGGGTTCGGGTCGACAGCCACGTCTACACCGGCTACGAGATCCCGCCGTTCTATGACTCGCTGATCGGCAAGTTGATCGTCTGGGGCATCGACCGCGAGCATGCGCTCAAACGGTTGCGGCGAGCCCTGTCGGAATGTGCCGTCACCGGCATCCCGACCACGATTGAATTTCACCTGGCCCTGCTGGATCGGCCCGAATTCCAACGCGGCGACGTGCACACCAAATTTGTTGAGCAGGAGATGCTGCCCCAGCCCTGAGGGGATCAGCCGACCGGCAGGGACCGCAGCATCAACTGGGTGACCAGCCCCTGCTGCCCGACCAGAAGCTCGCGCAGCAGGCTGATCAGCCCCACCCAGATCACCGGGGTCACATCGACACCACCGATCGGTTGGATCAGGCGGCGCGTGGCCGCCAGCAGCGGTTCGGTGGGCGCCCCAATCAGGCGCATGGCCCCCGTCGTCAGATCGACCTGGGGGTACCAGGTCAGCACGATCCGGAACAGAAACAACAGCGTCCAGGCCGCCAACAGCAGGCCCAGGAGCAGATGCATCACCGACAGGCCCGTCACAAAGCTCTAAGCAGCAAGGCGATCAGCCTAGGAAGCGACGATCACTGCCTAGGATCCCAGGCACTGACAGCTGCTGCCAGCACCACAGGCCCATGACTCCTTCACTCGCCAACTTTCTGAGCAGCCTCGTCTGGGGTGCCGTGATCGTGGTGGTGCCGATCACCGTGGCGCTGATCCTGATCAGCCAGAACGACCGGGTCGATCGCAAGCTCTGAACACTGGAGCACCAGCGGCCACGTCCCTAGAGTGACGGGACCCATTGGGGTGATCGCGGGTGGTTAATGCCAGTCTGAACTGGGCCAGCATCGTGGGCATCGTGCTCGCGGTTGGCGGCGCGTTGCTGTACTTCATGCGCAGCTTCAAACCTGCGCTGGCCCGGGATTACGACGTCTTTTTTGCTGCCGTCGGACTGCTGTGCGGCGGCATCCTGTTTTTTCAGGGCTGGCGGCTGGATCCGATCCTGCAGTTTGGCCAGTTCCTGCTGGCGGGAACGACCGTCTTCTTTGCTTATGAGAGCGTGCGCCTGCGCGGCGTGACGACCGAGCAAGCCCGTCGTTCGTCGTACTTTGACGACGATGAACCGTCTGGCGGACCGTACCGGCCGCAGATGGGGGGTCGCAGCTGGGATGGGGACCCCGACCGGTTTGCCGAGCCCGAACCGATCCGGCGGCGCATCCCCGCCCGTGACGACGACGACACCGACGCGTTCTACCGGCCCCGTCGGGCCGCCACCGCCAGCCGGGCCGCCATACCCGAACGGGCCGCCAGCCGGCGCGCCGGAGCTGGTGACTGGGACCAGGAACCTCCCTCACCAGCCCGCAGCGCTGCCCGTTACGGCGGCGGCAACGCGGCTGAACGAACCCCTGAGTTCGGCGCCCGGCGGCGCGAGCGCGACAGCGCACCCGAACAGCGCCGGGGCAGCCGCATCAGCGCCAACGACGAACCGATGCCCCGTTCGAGCCGCCGGGGTGGCCCGGATCGAACCCCAACCGCCCCGGGGCAGCCATCAGCAGCAGTGCGGGCCCCCCAGGGGGAACCCCTGCGAGCCACCAGGCCCGGCAGCGGCAGCGCCATCAGCGACGCCGACTTTCGCCCGGCTGGCGATAGCCCGACTGCCGGCGGCGCCTCAACGCCGACTGCATCACCCTCCACCCCGGCGCCATCGCGGCAATCCAGGCCCCGGGACAACAGCTCCCGTTTTGACGACTGATTGACCCGCGCGTTGACCCGCTCGCGCCTGCTGCTGCTTGTGGCGTTGCTCACCGTCGCCGGCTGCGCCGACAGCGGCCTGCTGCCCGGTGGCTGGCTGGGCCGCCGCCAGGCACCCGCCGGGGCCCTGGGGGGCAGCGAGCAACGGCGTGATCCGGCCCTCAGTGGCGATGGGCGCCTGCTGGCCAGCATCAGCGAGCGCCAGGGGCGCAGCACCGTGATGCTGCAAGAGCAGGCCAGCGGTCGCTTGCTGCCGCTGCGCCATCTGCGGGGCCACGGCCCCCACCGCTCGCCATCGCTGAGCTGGAATGGCCGCTACCTGGCCGTGCTGATGCAGCAGGGCATGCAGACCGTCGCTGTGGTCGAAGACCGCCTGCAGGGCCAACTGCTGCGCCTGCCCGCGCCGGCCGGAGCCAGCCTGGAGCGCCTGAGCCTTGCCCCCGATGGCCAGACCCTGGCCCTGCAGCTGGTCCAGGCCGGGCAACAGCGGGTTCAGGTGTTCGACCTCTCGGGGCTGCTCGAACCTGATCGGGCCGGTGGGCGGCGGATCAGCGATCCAGGGCCGTGAGCCGACGGGCGCCCACAGGCAGCACCTGGGGTCTGACGGCAACCTTGGCAGCCCTCACTCTGCTGGCGGGCTGCCTGGGACCGATGCCAGTCCCCCGCGCTGGTCTGAACCGGCAGCTTGAACAGGCTGGTGGCCACAGGGATCCCGCGCTGGGACTGCGCTGGCTGGCGCTGATCCAGCAACGGGGCGGCCGGGAGCAGGTGCAACTGCTGGACCTGGAGCGGCAACTGCCCGTTCCCCTGCCCGGGCTCAACCGAGCCGACGCCCTGCCGATCAGCGTCAGCACCGATGCCACCGGCGAGCGACTGGCCCTGGTGCGCCAACTGGAAGGGCGCAGCGAGGTGGTGCTCTACCGGCGGGGGCTGCAAAGCCTGCAACTGATCCCCATGGCGGCAGACTCGATCCCGACCCAGGTCAGCCTGCGGGCCGATGGTCGGCAACTGGCTGTGCAGGTCAGCCGCAATGGGCTCTGGCAGATCGACCTGGTGGACCTGCCCTGAATCAGGGAACCAGACCGGCCCAGTGCAAAAAGGTGTCGTGGCTGATCAACTCGACCAGCAGCACCGCCACAAAACCGACCATCGCAAAGCGGCCGTTGACCCGCTCGGCATAAGCACTCCAGCCAAAGGCAGGCTGGTCGCCCGTGGTGGCGCTGGTGGGACGGGGCGCAGATTCGGCAGCGGACATCGGATCATCCATGGCGTGTCACGTCATAACCGGCAGCCGGTAACAGGCGCCAGCCCCCCGAGCCGTCGAGTTCCAGCACCGTCTCGTGGAAGGCGGTGAGGGTGGGCCGGTGACCGACGCTCACAAAGGCGATCTCCCGATCGCGCAGCAGGCTGTACAAATGGGTTTCAGTGGCCACATCGAGGGCACTGGTGGCCTCGTCGAGCACCACGAAACAGGGGGCCGTGAGCAACAGGCGGGCAAAGGCCAGCCGTTGCTGTTCTCCCAGGGACAGCAGTCGCGGCCAGTCCTGCTTGATGTCGAGGTCGGGGTAGCGCTGCACCAGTTCGGGCAGCTTGACCTGCTCGAGCACGTGGCGCAGTTGCTCGTCGCTGAAGCGATCGGGCGTCTGCGGGTAACAGAGCTGTTCCCGCAGGCTGCCCAGCAGCATGTAGGGCTTCTGGGGGATGAACATCAGATCGCCGACTGGCGGTCTCAGCACCTTCCCCGCGGCAGCGGGCCAGAGGCCGCTGACCAGACGCAGAAAGGAGGTCTTACCGCAGCCCGAGGGACCGACCACCAGCAGACGCTGCTGTCGGTCGATCTCAAGGCTGAGGTCCTGGATCAGGCAACGGGATGAACGGGGCGGGTACAGATCGATGTGGCTGACCAGGATCGATCCATGCCGCGCCGGTTCGCTCGCAGCCGCAGCCTCGGCGCCAGCGATGGCCGAGCGAGCTTCGGCGTTGGCCGCACTGAGGGACTCCACCTTGCCCTGAAACCCCTCAAGACGGCTGATCGACGCAGAAAACGCCGCCAGGCGATCGATGTTGTTGACGATGTAACTGACCGAGAACAGCACCTGCGAGAAGGCGATGCCGGCCTGGCCAAACACCCCAAAGTCGACTTCCTTGGCGAAGTAAACCGGTGCGATCACCAGCCAGGGCAAAAAGCGCGAGAAGTAGTCATAGGAGCGTTGAATCACACTGATCAACGCTTCCCAGATGATCAGCCGGTCGTAGTTGCGAATCGCCCCACCCAGGCGACGAGTAGCTTCCTTGGCTTCCTGCTGCTCGCCTCGGTAGAAGGCAATCGACTCGGCATTGTCTCGAATGTGCACAAGGCCATAACGGAAGTCGGCCTCGAGCTTGAGCTGCTGATAATTCAAGGACACCAGCTTGCGACTGGCGAACACGATCAACGCCGTGCCACCGGCCGAGTAGGCAAGCAACAACAAGGCCAACTGGCCATTGATGCTCCAGAGGACAATAATGAAGCTGACAAAAGTTAGCAAAGCCGAAACAACTTCGACCGTGACACTCAGACTGGTACCGGTAAAGCTGGCAGCATCCTGAGAAATCCGCTGATCAGGGTTATCAATCTCTTCAACTGTCTCATCATTCGGATTCAAATTATAATAGACTCTGTTCTGCAGATAGCGGCTCAATAGACGACTGCTCAACCATTCACGCCACATCAGGCCGAGCTTGGGGATCAGATAACTCTGCAACGCCCGGATCGGCAACGCCAGCACCAGACAAAAGGCATAGATCGCAACCGTCTTCCAGAAACCATCACGGTCATAGGCAACCAGGGTGTTATCGACGTTGCGCACGATGAAACTGATGCCGACGTTGATGCCATTGATCACCAGAATCAGCAGCGTGATCACCCCCATCAACAACCACGGCACCCAGCGCCCCTGACGCAAGCGGTTGCGGAACGCCAGGAAACAGGCCAATCCCGCTGCCAACAGCACCATCAGCACCAGGCCGATCGGCCCGTGCCAGACCGCAGCGATCTGCTGGGGCACCCCCGGCAAAAAACGGTCGCGTAGATCGGGGACCACCTGGCCCGCCAGAGCCACCACCCCCGTCAGCAACAGCAAGGTGGTCCCCACCACCACCGCCAGCAGGGCCACCACCAGCAACAGAAACTGCCAGGCGCTGTTGACCCCGTCGTCCAGGGGCAAGAAATAGGGTTGGGCAAGCCGTTGCAGCTTGCCCAGCTGGGCGCGCAGAGCCAACAAGGGAGTCATGGGCGCAGGTGGATCGGCCCATTGTGGCGGTTCAGCCTGGGGGCCAGGCCAACGGGCGCCCGCCGATCACGTGCACATGCAGGTGAAAGACCGTCTGCCCGGCCTCGGCTCCGCTGTTGATCACCGTGCGCCAGCTGCTGAGTCCCTGCTCGGCGGCGACCCGGGCGGCCACCAGCAGCAGATGGCCGAGCAGCTGCTGGTGCTCGGGGCCGGCGTCGGCCAGTTGCGGGATCGGCTCGCGCGGGATCACCAGCAGGTGCACCGGGGCCTGGGGTTGCACATCGCGAAAGGCGATGCAGAGCTCATCGGAATGGACCAGATCACAGGGGATCTCACCCCTGAGGATCCGGCCGAACACGGTGTCGCCGCCTGAGGCCATCGGCATCGCTGCAGTGGGCGCTGTTACGGGGGTGGCACTGATCAAACAGTGACCTGATCGTTCAATGTTGGCACGCTGCACCACCGCCACCCTGCAGGGGCTCGAGGCCCGACAGGTCGAGGTGGAGGTGGACCTGGGACCCGGTCTGCCGGCCCTGCAGATGGTCGGCCTGGCCGACACGGCCATCCACGAGTCCAGGGAGCGGCTGCGCTCGGCCCTGCGCAACAGCGGCCTGCGGGTCCCCCTGACCCGCGTGGTGGTCAACCTGGCCCCGGCTGATCTGCGCAAGGAAGGACCAGGGTTTGACCTGCCGATCGCCCTGGCCCTGTTAGTGGCCAGCGACCAGATGCCAGCAGGGCGACTCAGCGGCATCTGGAGCGCCGCCGAGCTGGCCCTGGATGGCACGCTGCGACCCATACGCGGGGTGTTGCCACTGGCAATCGCCGCCCGCCGCGCCGGCGCCCGGGCCCTGGTGGTTGCCGCGGCCAACCACAGCGAAGCAGCGCTGGTGCAGGGGCTGACCGTCTGGGGCGCAGAGACCCTGGGTGAGGTGCTGGCCCTGTTGGAGCCCTCCGCCTCAAGACGGGGAAAGCAGCGCAGGCTGTCGTCCCCAGCCACAGCGCACTCAGCAGGTGGCACGCCTGCCGCGGGCGAGGAGACCCCCGACCTGAGCGCCGTGCAGGGCCAGCAGCATGGCCGCAGAGCCCTGGAAATCGCCGCTGCCGGCGAGCATCACCTGCTGCTGGTGGGACCACCCGGCAGCGGCAAAACCATGCTGGCCCGACGCCTGCCCGGCCTGCTGCCGCCGCTGAACGACAACGAAGCGCTGGCAATCAGCCAGATTCACTCGGTGGCAGGCCTGCTGCCGGGCAACCGGGGGCTGATGCGCAGCAGGCCCTTTCGCAGCCCGCACCACAGCTGCTCGGCGGCGGCGCTGGTCGGCGGTGGCGCCAATCCCCGCCCGGGCGAACTGAGCCTGGCCCACCACGGGGTGCTCTTTCTCGATGAGCTGGCCGAATTTCACCGCGAGGTGCTGGACCAGCTGCGCCAGCCCTTGGACATGGGTGAGATCTGGATTCACCGAGCCCGGCTGCAGACCCGCTTCCCCTGCCGGATCACCCTGGTGGCCGCCACCAACCCCTGTCCCTGCGGCTGGTACGGCAACAGCGACCCGGGCTGCAGCTGCCTGGACTCGATGCGCCAGCGGTACTGGTCCAGGCTGTCGGGCCCCCTGCTGGACCGGCTGGACCTGCAAGTCTGCATGCGCCCGGTCAGCGGCGAGCACCTCAGCCGCAATTACAGAACTGCGGACCCAGGCGAGAGGCCTGAGTGCAGCGCAACAGTGGCGGCACGGGTGGCCACAGCCCGCCGACGGATGCAAACGCGCAACCCAGGGGGACTGAGCAATGGCAGCCTCAGCAGCCAGGGGTTTCGCTCAGCCATAAAGATTGCCCCTGAGGCGCTCAGCCTCTGGGAAGCCGCTCTTCAACAACGGAAGCTGACAGGGCGAGGTAGTGAGCGGGTATTACGGGTCGCCCAGACGATCTGTGATCTGGACGCCAGGCCGATGATTGACCAGACGTCCATCGCCGAGGCGATCGGCTACCGCTCCTTTGACCTGAACGTGCCCTGATGGGGGCGATCAGCGACGGCGACGGCGCTGCTGAGCCTTGCGCTTGTACTTCTCGGTGGGGGTCTCGTGATGACGGAGACGCTTGAGATCGGCAAAGATCCCAGCCTTGGAGACCTGACGCTTGAAGCGACGCAGGGCTGATTCGA
>JBJOHB010000099.1:0-6360 GCA_046047915.1 Cyanobacteriota bacterium | reverse complement strand
TCACCGGTGAAGGCGGCGTAGGTGATGTAGCGGAGAACGATCTCCATGTCGCGCAGGCAAGCAGCCATGCGGCGATGGGTGTAGGCGTTGCCGCCGGGGGCGATCAGAGCGGGCTGCTGAGCGAAGAGCTCGCGGGCAGCGCCGGTGACGATGGCGGAAGCGTTGGAGGTGATGCGGTTGACGGCATCCATGCGCTTGTTGCTGTCAGCAACCATGGCAGCCAGAGCGTCGATCTGACCGGCGCTCAAAAATTCGCCGCGGGCATCAGCCTGGGCAACGACCTTGGTGAAGGCGTCGAACATGTCTGGAGGGCATCTAAGCCAGACGTTACAAAGGCACTCGGGGCCGGCGCGAGGGCTTGCGCCAGACTTCTCGGTTCTGCGGGCACGTCCGTTGCTGCGACACCCTGTCCCCGGCTGGGATGACCTCGCGCGCTGCCTTGAGCAGCCCGAGCCAGAGGCGCTGGAGCACATCCGCCGCCATGGCCCCACCAATGCCCAGGCGACGCTGCGCCTGTTCGGCCAGAGCGAGGCCGCTGTGCGCGTTGTGCTGTATCGGGATCACCACGCCTGGTGCCCCTACTGCCAGAAGATCTGGCTCTGGCTCGAAGAACGGCGCATCCCGTACCGGATCCGCGAGGTGACGATGTTCTGCTACGGGCAGAAAGAAGCTTGGTACACCCGGCTTGTGCCCGGGGGCATGCTGCCGGCCCTCGAGCTCGATGGGCGGTTGATCACCGAAAGCGACCGGATCCTCGAAGCGCTAGAAGCGGCTTTTGGCCCTTTGGGTTCCCTGGGCCTGGCGGACCCGGCTGTGCTCAGCCTGCGCCAGCTGGAACGGTTGCTGTTCCGGGCCTGGTGCCAGTGGCTCTGCACCCCCGGGTTGGGTGCGGCCGCCGAGGAGCGCTGCCGCGATCAGTTTCAGCGCCTGGCCGCCACCACCGAGGCCGCCCTGGCCCAGACCCCCGGCAGTTTTTTTCTAGGGGCTGAGCTGGCGAGCATCGATCTGGTGTTCGTGCCCTACCTCGAACGCATGAGCGGCAGCTTGGCTTACTACAAGGGGTATGGGCTTCGCCACGAGCATCCCCTGCTCCACCGGTGGTTCTGTGCGCTCGAGCAACGCCCCACCTACCGGGGCACCCAGAGCGATTTTCACACCCATGCCCATGATCTGCCGCCGCAGATGGGGGGCTGCTATGCCACGGGTACGCCCTTGCAGCGTCAATGGGCGGACCGCATCGATCAGGGCCCCTGGGATGGCCCCTGGCCTGAGGCGCTGCCAGGCGGTCGACAGGATCTGGAAACCTCGGTCCAACCCGAGGCCGATCCGGCAGGCCAGGCCCTGGGGCGGGTGCTGCGCCATGCCCCGACCTTGGTGGGGCGCATGGCCGCCGCCAGCGGCGCGGCCCCCGACGCGGTCGATGCCGCCCTGCGCGCAGCCCTGGCCGCGTTGATCGCCCCGCCCGGCGAGGCGGCGGCCCCAGCCCCGCCACCCGGGACGGCCCCGGCCCTGCGCTACCTGCGGGACCGCATCAGCGTGCCGCGGGACATGGACCTGCATGCCGCCCGGGCGCTGCGCACGGCCCTGGAGACAACGGCTCGCCGCGACCCGGCTGCGCCCATGGCCGCCGGTCCCTCCATCCCTCTGCAGCACCGCCGCGATCAGGATCCCGCCCCGTTCCTGATGGCTCAAACCCCCTGGGCTGCCTAGGGTCAGCCCAGATGCCTGCCCTGGCCATGACCCGTTCTGTCACGCCGCTGCGCCGCTGCGCCGCGCTGGTGGCTTCGTTGGCCGTGGGCTTTGCTGCCGCTGCAGGGCCGGCGCGGGTGAGGGCGCTCGAACTGCGTGACAAGACCTATTTCATCAAGCCGCCCTGGTCGGTCGACCTGAGCAGCTACTACACCACGGTCTGGGAGCCGTGGGCTGAGTACTACTTCACCGTTGAGCTGGCGGCGGATGCGGGCGCTTCCCTGGGCGCCCTGGGCATCACCCAGACCCGGGGGGTGGATCGTTGGTTTCCGTTCAATCTGGAGGCCACCCGTGCGTTTCTGGGGCGGCCGCGTCAGGTCGGGGCCCCGGTGCCGGTGACGGCCAGCTTTGACCAGGAGAGCCGCACCTTTGCGATCAGCTTTCCAGAGCCGGTGCCCCCGGGCAGCACCCTGACGCTGATGCTCAAGCCCTGGAACAACCCCTCGATGGCCGACACCTACATGTTTGCCGTCACCGCCTATCCGGCAGGTCCCAACCCCTCGCCAACCCCGCTGGGATACGGCACCCTACGGATCTACATGCCCGATCGGTTCTGATCCTCCCTTTGCGCCGTTGCTGCCGCAGCCTCGTCTGGATCGGGATGCTGCCGGCCCTTGTGCCGCTCGCGCCGATCCAGGGTTGGTCGCGCGAGCTGCAGGCCCTGCCGTCCCCAGTCCCCGAGCGGGTGCCGGTGGCCCAGTTGGTGCACGATGACGCTGGGCCGTCGCGCCTGAGCGCCGCCCCCGATGAACACGGCTGGGTGGCGCTGCTGCCAGCGCTCGCCTACCCGCTGGCGCTGCCAGCGCTGCAGATCGATCCCTGGGGATGGCGCTATTCAGAGAGCCGCGGTGCCTGGCGCATGCACACCGGTGTGGACTTCGCCGCGCCGGTCGGTACACCGGTGTTGGCGGCCTTGGCAGGCCGGGTGGTGCTGGCCGAGTCCCTGAACGGCTATGGCTTGACTGTGGTGCTGGACCATGGTCAAGGACTGCAGACCCTGTATGCCCATTTGCAGGTCATCGGCGTGACCGCCGGCAGCCAGGTCGATCAGGGCGGCGAACTGGGCCAGGTGGGCATGACCGGCGTGGCGACGGGTCCCCATCTGCACTTTGAGCTGCGCAGCCTGGCCAATGGCGCCCTGGCCCATGACCCCACGCCGCACCTGCCACCCTTGCTGCCGCCACCGGCGCTCACCGCCGCCAAGCCCAGCCCCTGAAGCGTCTACCGCGCCCGCTCAGCAGCCCGGATAGCGCAGGGTGCGCCAGCTGCCGCAGCCGGTGCTCACCTCGACGCCGATGCCCATCGGTTCGCGTTCGCTGCCGAACTGCTCGCGCCACCACGACCGGGCTTCGTCCCAGGCCGCGTCCAACGAGTCGTACAAGTCGTCGAGCACGGGATGGGGGCGGCCCTGTTGGTCCACCAGCCGGTAGTGCCGCGATGGGGACGGGGTCCCCATGGTGCTGCTTTGCAGGCCACGCGTGCCGTTCAGAGCATTGATGAACAGACGATCCACAACCACACCAACCTCATCTGAGTTTCATCATCAGCGCCAAAGGCCAGGTGGTCTGTCGCCTTCACAACATCTTCAGCTCAGGTAGCGGCGGATGGTCGGCCGGCTCCAGAACACCAGCGTCCCGGCGCAGGCCGCCCAGACCAAGGCCGACCCGACGGCTGTCAGGACGCGGTCCTGATCGACCAGCACGAGCCTCACGATGCCATAGGGCAGCCCCACCGCCAGGGCCATGGCCAGGGCCACGATCGCCAGAATCTGCCCCCAGCGGCGCCACTGCAGCAGGGCCACGCTGGCGATGATGCCCACCACGGCGGTGGGCAGCACGCCCCCGGCGCCGACGGCGATGTTGGCCGCCTGCCAGGGGCGGTCGATCACGATCGCCAGCACGGTGATCGGCAACACCAGAATGTTGCCGATCAGGCCAAGCCAGGCCAGGGTCCTGTAACCGTGAGGAGGGTTGAGCATCGGCTGTGGTTCAGGTGTCCATCCTGAGGCCAGACGGGCCCCCAGGTCTCAGCGCACGAACAGCAGTTCCTGGTAGGTGGGCAGCGGCCAGAGGCCGTCGTCCAACTGGGCTTCGAGTCCATCGACAGCGGCCCGCAGCCGCTGCAGCAGGGGCATCAGGGCATCGGCACAGGTCCGGATGTGGCTGATGGGATCCTGCTCGTGGTGATCGTCTGACGCGAGCGCCTGCTCCATGGCCTCGCAGGCGCTGGTCAGGTCCTGCAACAGGCCGCCGATCCGGTCGCGCTGGGTCAGGCTGGGGGCCAGTCCCATCGCCTGCTGCTCCTGCAGCGCCGCGGCCAGTTCGCTCAGATAGCGCATCGCCGCTGGGTAGATCAGGGTGCGCGCCATCTGCAGGGCCAGCTTGCATTCGACCTCGACCGCCAGGGCGTACTGCTCGGCATAGACCGCAAAGCGGCTTTCGAGCTCGACCGCATTGAGGACCCCATGGCGCTCGAACAGTTCCCTGACTTCAGGGCGCCGGAGCACCGGCAGGGCATCGGCACTGGTCGGCAGGTTCTCGAGCCCGCGCTCCTGGACGGCGATGCGGTGCCATTCGGCGGCATAGCCGTCACCACCGAAGACCACGGACCCGTGCTCTTGCATCACCTGCTGTAGCACCGCAAAGGCGGCCTTGCTCAGGGTCTCGCCGGCCTGCAGGCGTTCCTCGAGCCGGTCAGCAATCCAGCTGATCGAATCGGCCAGCACCGTGTTCATGGCCACCAGGGGGCCAGCGACCGATTGGCCCGAGCCCACAGCCCGGAACTCAAAGCGGTTGCCCGTGAACGCAAACGGTGAGGTGCGGTTGCGGTCGCCGGGATCCTTGGTGAACTCGGGCAGGGTGTCGACCCCCAGGGTCATCGTGGCGCCCTTGCTTGAGCCGCTGAGCTGGCCGGCGCGGATCTGGTTGAACACATCCTCGAGCTGGCTGCCCAGGTACACCGAGATGATGGCCGGCGGCGCCTCGTTGGCCCCGAGCCGGTGGTCGTTGCCCGCGGTCGCCACCACGGCGCGCAGCAGCGGTCCGTAGCGGTGCACGCCCCGGATCACCGCACCGCAGAACAGCAGAAACTGCAGGTTGGTGTGGGGCGTCTTGCCGGGGTCGAGCAGGTTGCCCTGGGAGGCATTGCCGATCGACCAATTGACGTGCTTGCCGCTGCCGTTGATCCCGGCAAAGGGCTTCTCGTGCAGCAGGCAGGTGAAGCCGTGCCGCCGGGCGGTGTTGCGCAGCACCGTCATCGTCAGCTGCTGGTGATCGGTGGCCACGTTGGCCGCCTCGTGAAACGGGGCGATCTCGAACTGCCCTGGGGCCACTTCGTTGTGGCGTGTCTTGGCGGGCACCCCCAGCTTGTACAGCTGGCGTTCAACGTCCTGCATGAACACCTGCACCCGCTCGGGGATGGCGCCGAAGTAATGGTCGTCAAACTGCTGCCCCTTGGCCGACGGCCGCCCGAACAGGGTGCGGCCCGCCAGCTGTAGGTCAGGACGCAGGGCCACCAGGGCGCTGTCGACCAGGAAGTATTCCTGTTCGGCGCCGCAGCTGGACGCCACCGGGGCGATCTCGGTTTCGCCTAGCAGGCTCAGCAGCCGCCGGGCCTGGCGATCCATGGCGCTGTTGGAGCGCAGCAGCGGCGTCTTCTTGTCGAGGGCCTCGCCGGTCCAGCTGACGAACACCGTCGGGATGCACAGGGTCATCCCGTTCGGCGTCTCCATCAGATAGGCCGGACTGGTGATGTCCCAGGCGGTGTAGCCGCGGGCTTCAAACGTGGAGCGGATGCCGCCATTGGGAAAGGAGGACCCGTCTGGCTCCCCCTGCACCAGCAGCTTGCCGGTGAACGCGGCGATCGCCTGGCCATCGGCCTTGGGCACGATGAAGCCGTCGTGCTTTTCGGCGGTCGAGTTGGTCAGGGGATAGAAGACATGGGCGTAGTACAAGGCCCCGCGGGCCATCGCCCAGCTCTTCATCGCGTCGGCGACGGCATTGGCCACCGACAGATCGAGCTTGCCGCCTTCTTTGATCGTGCGTTGCACCGACTTGAACACGCGGCCGCTCAGGGCCGCCTTCATCCGGTCCAGGCCGAACACATCGCTGGCCCACAGCTCGTCAAGTGGGGCGATCGGCGGGGTGCTCACCGGCCGACGACGCTGAATCTGCTGAAGGGCGGCAAAGCGTTGGCTGCTTGGCATGGGGCGGCAACAGAGGCACTCAATGTATGCAGTGATACACCGTCTGGTCGCCCCGGTCAGGCCAGTTCGAACAGCAGCAGATCGGCGCCCTGGGGCCCCGCCTGCAGGTCGCTGGCCGGTTCGGCTTCCCCCGGCAGGCCGGACCCGTTCCATCCGAGGCCATCCCCTTGGCGCAGGGTCAGGCTGGGCACGGCTGGCGGCCCCATCAGCTGGGCGGTGCCGGCGACCATTTGCAGCCAGCCGCGAGCACCCGTCGCGAGCTGCAAAGGCAGTCGTTGGCCGGGCCGGGGTTGGGCCCGCCACAGCCGCACAGGCCTTGCAATCGCCATGGCGCCGCCGCTGCCGTTGGGATCAATCAGGGGCGTCCACTGCTCACCGATCGCAAAGGGCTTCTGCTCGTAGGCCGG
>JBJOHB010000098.1:0-3549 GCA_046047915.1 Cyanobacteriota bacterium | reverse complement strand
GCAGCAGCGTGGCGGGAGCCGCATCCGGCCCATCCACCAGGCAGGGAGCGTCGAGGGAAGAGGCGTTGGGCATCGGGGCATTAAAAAACCCCCGCCGCAGCGGGGGCCAGAGCCGGACCATGGGCCCGAACCAAGGGGTGGATCAACCGATCGCCGGAGCGGTGAGCGCCACGGGGATCGACTGGGTGGCAGCCAGATCCAGGGGGAAGTTGTGGGCGTTGCGCTCGTGCATCACTTCCATGCCCAGGTTGGCGCGGTTCAGCACGTCGGCCCAGGTATTCACCACCTTGCCCTGGGAATCCAGGATCGACTGGTTGAAGTTGAAGCCGTTCAGGTTGAACGCCATGGTGCTCACGCCCATGGAGGTGAACCAGATGCCCACCACCGGCCAGGCACCCAGGAAGAAGTGCAGGCTGCGGCTGTTGTTGAAGCTGGCGTACTGGAAGATCAGGCGACCGAAGTAACCGTGGGCAGCCACGATGTTGTAGGTCTCTTCCTCTTGACCAAACTTGTAGCCGTAGTTCTGGCTCTCGGTTTCGGTGGTTTCACGCACCAGGGAGCTGGTGACCAGCGAACCGTGCATGGCGGAGAACAGGGAGCCACCGAACACACCAGCCACACCCAGCATGTGGAAGGGGTGCATCAGGATGTTGTGCTCAGCCTGGAACACCAGCATGAAGTTGAAGGTGCCGCTGATGCCCAAGGGCATGCCATCGGAGAAGGATCCCTGGCCGAAGGGATACACCAGGAACACCGCAAAGGCTGCCGACAGCGGAGCGCTGTAGGCCACACAGATCCAGGGGCGCATGCCCAGGCGGTAGGAGAGCTCCCACTGGCGCCCCATGTAGCAGGAGATGCCCAGCAGGAAGTGGAAGACAACCAGCTGGTACGGGCCGCCGTTGTAGAGCCACTCATCGAGAGAAGCCGCTTCCCAGATGGGATAGAAGTGCAGGCCGATGGCGTTGCTGCTGGGGATCACAGCGCCAGAAATGATGTTGTTGCCGTAGATGAACGAGCCGGCAACGGGCTCACGAATGCCATCGATATCGACCGGCGGAGCGGCGATGAAGGCAACGATGAAACAGATGGTGGCCGACAGCAGGCAGGGAATCATCAGCACGCCGAACCAACCCACATAGATGCGGTTGTCGGTGCTGGTGACCCACTCACAGAATTGTGACCAGGAGCTGGAGCGGCCGCTGCGAAGGGCAGTGGTCATGAATCAGCTGACTCTTGCGAGCCGAAGAGAGCGTGCGCCACAGATGTGGCAAGGCCACGCTACGGAGCTCAGCAAAAAATCCCCGAAAGCAAAAATTAAGTTCAGAGCAACACACACAACTTCATGAAGCACTTCATGAAGCCTTCATGAAGCATTCGCAGCCGCTGTGGTGCCGCTCTGTTGCATCCATTGCTGCGCCTGTTGGAGGAATCCAGCCCAGTTGAGTTTTTCCTCCTCGGCGGCTCGGGCCACCAACACAGGTGCCTGCTGCTGCAACAGCCGCTCCAACTCGGCCTCCGGCACTCCGGCGGCCAGGGCCATGTAGTCGGCCATGGCGCGGCCCACCACACGGGTGAGATAGGCAGCACTGAGGGCCTGCAGGGCACCACCCACCAGCCAGGTGGCTCCGTGCAACTTCACCAGCGCCGCCAGCGCCTGGCTGCTCCACTCCACCACCCCCAAGGCCAAACAGGCCTTGGCCAGATGCAACGCGGCTGCCTGCAGTTGCTCCAGCGACCAAGGGCAATCCCACAACCGCGCCATCTCCTGCAGCATCAGGCCATTGGCGGCAGCAAGCACCAGCAGATCGAGGCTCGGAAGCGGGGCCACCACCACCCCGGCGGCCACGGTCCACTGGGTGCGCTGCAGCAGCTGTTGCCATTGGCGCCGGCGCAGGGTTTCCAGCGCCACCTGCCAATCGCGATGCAGCTCCTCCAGGCAACGCTGCTGGGTCTGCCGCAACCGCTCGGGGCCCAGGGCCGCCACAGCGGTGGCGAGCGGTTGCAGATCAGACGCGCAGGTGTCGATTGCCTCGGGCGACCAGGGCCAGCACTGCCCATTGAGGTGGCTGGGGAGCTGGCGCTGCAGCTGATGCAAGGCCAGATCCCAATCACCCGGCGGCCGATCCACCAACACCAGCACCTGCTGCCCCTGGGGCAAGGCCTCCAGCCAGCGCAGGTCTGCCGCCGAAAGCGGCAGGGCGAGGCGATACACCACCAGGTCGCAGCGGCGGAACGCCTCCGGCCATAACCACTCCGCGCTGGCCGGAGGCAGGGGCTGGCTACGCAGCACCCGCAGGGGCACCGGCGAGGGGCAGTGCTGGAGCAGCTGCACCTGCAACGCCTCACTCCATCCGCCACTGCCCACAAGCGCCAGTTGCAGATGGGGATCGGCCTGGCGCTCGCGCCATTGCGCCAGCTGCTCGCGGCGCTGCTGCTGCGCCTGCGGATCGGTCTCAGCCTCGAGCCGCTCAAAGCTCTCCAACACGGCCTGACAGCGTTCGAGCCAGCCCTCAACGCTGGTGGGCAGGGTCCGGCCGGATGGCCGCAAGCGCCCGCTCAGCAACCAAAGGCCCGCCGCTGCCGCACTGAGGCTGATGAGCGAGGACAGGGTGCCGCGGCTGCTCTCCAACAGGATCACGCCGCCGCCCAAACCGGCAGCCAGCGGCCAGAACCGGCGAAATGGCTGAAGCAACGCCGCTGGGAGCAACGAGGAAGGGGCAGAAGGGGCCGGTGGCGAGATCAACGGCTGCAGGGTCCAGCGGATGCGCCGGTTCTCTTTAGCTCAGCTGGTGTGCCCTGCCCAGACCCAATACCTTGGGGACACTGTTGCCAGCCTGCCGGGCCATGGGAGTCGCCAGCACGGGCGGAGCGCCATCAGGCTCGGCGCTACAGCGTGATGACAACCGCCGTGGGGTGCAGCGCGTGCTGCTGATCGCCCTGGCGGTGAATGTATCGATGACCGTGCTCAAGCTGGTAATCGGCCTGCTCAGCGGCTCCCTGGCGGTGCTGGCGGATGCCATGCACAGCGCCACCGACGGCCTGAGCAGCCTGCTGGGACTGATCACCAATGGGCTCTCCGATCCCAAACCGGATCGCGACCATCCCTATGGCCACGACAAATACGAAGGGCTGGGAGCGGTGGCCATCGCCGGTTTCATCCTGTTCACCGCCTTCGAAATTCTCAAAACATCGGTGGAGCGCATCGCCGCAGGCCTGCCTCCCCTGCGCCTGGATGGCCAGGACCTGCTGCTGTTGCTGATCGTTCTGGGCTGCAACCTGCTGCTGGCCGGTTACGAGCGCAGCGAAGGCCGGCGGCTGGGTAGCCAGCTGCTGCTGGCGGATGCCAAACACACCACCAGCGACATCTGGACAACGGTGGTGGTGCTGCTCGGCTTGGCCGGTGTGCTGCTGGTGCGTGCCTGCTGGCAGGTGCTCTCGAGCAACCTGCCCTGGCTGGTGGACCAGATCGCGATCGCCCCAGAAGCGATCCATGAAGTGGCGATGGCAGTGCCCGGCGTGCTCAACGTGCACGACATCGCCAGCCGCGGC
>JBJOHB010000097.1:0-2735 GCA_046047915.1 Cyanobacteriota bacterium | reverse complement strand
GGAGGGCGAGGACGCAGTCCTCTACGTGTATGTCGCAGTGCGCGACAATGCCCTCGACCTCACTGTCAATCGGCGCACCTTCTATCAGACCTTCAAGGCGATTGAGCAGCAGTTCCGCCAGGTCAACCCCCGCACCCACTTTGTGGTGCAGCTGTACCGCGAAAGCACCCTGCTCAAGGAGGTCAGCCACCACAATGCCAGCGGCCTGGGTCCTGACCTGCTGCTGGTGAGTAATCGAACGGCCCTGCAGTTGGCACGGGCGGGGTTGACCCGTTCGCCCCACCTGACACCCGAGCTGCGGCAAGTGATTGATCCAGCCACCCTCAGCCGGGCCAGCCTGCACCACCCGAACCGCCTGGCCAGCCTGCCGGTGGCCCAAAAGGCGCAGATGGCCTGCTTCAACAGGGAGCGCCTGCAACAGGTGCCAACGACGGTGCAGGAGCTGCTAGCGATCAGCGCCAGCGGCAACAGCGTGGGCCTGGCGCTCGATCCCACCGGCATCTTCTGGAGTGCGGGCGCCCTGGGTGCCATCGAGGCCTTGCAGCAGGCCATGGCACGCCGCCCCCTGAGCCCTGAACAGCAACAAGGCCTGCTGCGCTGGACCCGTTGGCTGCAGGATGCCAACACCCAGCAGAAGGTGACCTTCTACGGCAATCAGGAAGCACTTCTGGAAGGCCTGGCTAGCGGGCAACTTGACTGGATTAGCTGCCAGAGCACCGATCTGCTGCGGTTGCAACGCAGGCTTGGATCAAAATTAGGGGTCGCGCCGCTGCCCGACGGCCCCGACGGCCTGGCCAGCCCGGTCAACGAACTGGCGGTCATGGCCCTGGGGGTCAACTCAAGTGCCACCCAGCGCAAGGCTGCCGAAGCCTTCGCCCACTTTGCCCTGAACCCCCTGGTGCAGCGGAACATCACGGTCAGCCTCAAAGAGGTGCTGCCGGTCAACCGCTTTGTCACCGTGCCGGCCGAAAGCTCGATGGTGCTCAAAGCGATGCTGCGTTCCCAGCAGCAATCAAGGGGAGCCGAAATGGTCGTCTCGCTGATTCGCCTCAACGACAACCGGATGCACAAGACCCAGGCACTGATCACCCGGTTGGTGTTCGGAGAAAGCACCCCTGAGGTCGCAGCTCAGGACCTGATCACCACCCTGCAGACACAGCCATGAACGGATGGATGTTCGAAGTGGTGGGCTGGCTGGGCTACCTGCAGCGTCCGTCCGTGGTGGTGCAACTGCTAGGGGTGATCGCAGCGATGCTGGCCAGCCAACTGCTGCAACGCCGGGGCCTGGGCGGCTGTTCACCGCGGCTGCAAACCCTGGTGAAGCTGTGGTTGACGCCACTGTTGATGGCGCTGTGGGCAGGCCTGCTCAAGGCCACCGGCCAGCTGCAGGGACTGGTGCTGTTCCTGCTGTGGTGGCGTTGTGGCTGGTCGTTGGTGGTCCTGCTCCATCCGTTACTGGGACGGTTGCTGGATCCGGACCAGCGCTACGACCTGGAAACCCGGCTGCTCAGACCGGTGTTTCTGGTGGCCGGCGCCATTGCCCTGATCGAACAGCTGGACACGGTCGACGATGTGGCGTCCATCCCCGTCGGCCAAGCCTTCGCCATCGAGATCACGCTGGGCAAGGTGTTCATCAGCCTGGCAATCTCCTATTTGGTGATCGTCGGCAGCGGGCTGCCGGCCGGACTGTTGGCCCGCGGCCTGCAACAGCTGCTGGGCATCAGCGACAGCAGCCGCAAAGCGATGGAACTGATCCTGCGTTACGCGGTGGTCGGACTGGGGGTCCTGATTGTGACGTTGCACATTGGCATCAACCCGACCGCCGTGATCGCCATCGCCGGCGGCCTGTCGGTGGGCCTGGGCTTTGGCATCAAAGAGATCTTTTCGAACTTCATCAGCGGCCTGTGGCTGCTGTTCGAAGGGTCGGTGCGGCCCGGCGAGGTGCTGATGCTCGACGGCGACCCCTGTGAAGTACGCCGTCTGGGGCTACGGGCGACGGTGCTCTGGCGCGACCGCGACAACGCCGAGCTCTTGATTCCCAACCAGTCCTTCTTCACCCAGGAAGCGACCACCTACACCGGCAGCGACCGGCTGCGCCGCAGCCAGGTCACGATCACCGCGGCCCTGCACCACGACCCGGCCACGGTGATCCAGCTGCTGGAGCAGACCGCAGCGGCGGTGCCAGCGGTGTTAGCGACGCCGCCCCCCAAGGCCCTGCTGATCTCGTACGGCGACTGGGCGGTCAACTACGCCCTGCGGTTCTGGATCTCCAACCCGATGAACAACATCAGCAGCTGCAGCGCCGTCAACCAGGCGATCTGGACAGCGTTCAAAACCCATGGAATCGAGATCCCCTACCCCCAACAGGTCGCCTACCTGGCTCGCAATAGCTCGACCGGTGCTGCAGTGCCGCAGGCCAGTGGCAACGACGATGCAGCCGGCGCCATCTCTGCCGGCAGTCCATAGGGTTCCGGTTCCTGCCGCCGGCCTGAGGCCGGAACCACCATGGTCCGCTCTGCCGCACTGCTGCTGGCCTGCAGCCTGGGTCTGACCCCCGCCGCGCCCGTCCTGGCGGCCCCCTATGCACCGGTGCGTTGGAACACCGGCGCCGCCGTGTGGACCACCAGCCCCGAAGCCATGGAGACCTTCGTCAACCAGGGCACGATCACCGATCGGGGCCTTGAGGGGGGGCTCAACCGCTCCGGCTGGACCTCCCAACAGGTGCGCGAGGGACT
>JBJOHB010000096.1:0-9095 GCA_046047915.1 Cyanobacteriota bacterium | reverse complement strand
ACCGGCACGTTGATGTAGTCGGCCTGCTCCTGGGTCAGTTCGGTCAGCTTGGCGCCGATCTTCTCGAGGTGCAGACGGGCCACCATCTCGTCGAGGTGCTTGGGCAGCACGTAGACCTGGTTGTCGTACTGATCACCCTTGGTGAACAGCTCGATCTGAGCCAGCACCTGGTTGGTGAACGAGTTGCTCATCACAAAGCTGGGGTGACCGGTGGCGCAACCCAGGTTCACCAGACGGCCCTCGGCCAGCAGGATGATCTTGTTGCCACTGGGCAGCACGATGTGATCGACCTGGGGCTTGATGTTGTCCCAGGCGTACTGCTTCAGCGACGCCACATCGATCTCGTTGTCGAAGTGGCCGATGTTGCAGACGATCGCCTGATCCTTCATCTGGATCAGGTGCTCGTGGCGGATCACCCGGAAGTTGCCGGTGGCGGTGACGAAAATGTCCACATCGCGCACGACGTCATCGAGACGCACCACGCGATACCCCTCCATGGCGGCCTGCAGGGCACAGATCGGATCGATCTCGGCGATCATCACCGTGGCACCAAGACCGCGAAGGGACTGGGCCGAACCTTTGCCGACATCGCCGTAGCCGAGCACCAGGGCGACCTTGCCGGCCACCATCACGTCGGTGGCACGCTTGATGCTGTCAACCAGCGACTCGCGGCAGCCGTAAAGGTTGTCGAACTTGCTCTTGGTGACCGAGTCGTTGACGTTGATCGCCGGGAAGGGCAGCTCGCCGCTCTTCTGCATCTGATAGAGGCGGGCCACACCGGTGGTGGTCTCTTCGGTCACGCCCTGGATGGCGGCCTTGATGCGCGAATAGAAGCCAGGGACGGCCGCCAGCTTCTGGCGGATACTGTTGAACAGGGCGGTCTCCTCCTCATTGGAGGGGTTGTCGAGCACCGAGAGATCGCTCTCGGCCTTGGTGCCCAGCATCACCAGACCGGTGGCGTCGCCCCCGTCGTCCAGGATCATGTTGGGCGTGCCGCCGTCGCCCCACTCGAGGATGCGGTGCGTGAAGGCCCAGTACTCATCCAGGGTTTCGCCCTTGTAGGCGAACACGGGAATGCCGGCGGCAGCGATGGCGGCGGCGGCGTGATCCTGGGTCGAGAAGATGTTGCAGCTGGCCCAGCGCACGTCGGCGCCGAGGGCCACCAGGGTTTCGATCAGAACCGCGGTCTGAATCGTCATGTGCAGCGAACCCGCGATGCGGGCGCCCTTAAGGGGCTGCTGACCGGCGAACTTGGTCCGCAGTGCCATCAGACCGGGCATCTCGGTCTCGGCGATGGCGATCTCTTTGCGGCCAAACTCGGCCAGGCCAAGATCGGCGATCACATACGTGCTGGTGCTCTGCAGCTGCGCTGCAGTGGGTGTTGCCACCATTGAATTGTCTCCGGGGTACGGCTCGCTTCCGGCTGGAAGGGCGTTGAAAGATCTGCAGAGACGCCGAGGCTTCGGGCTCGCTTGGGGCGAATCTACAGGGATGGAACGCACACTGATGCTCGCCGACGCCCAGGCCACCCGAGCCCTTGGCAGCCGCCTGGCCCGGCAGTGGCTGGCGCTGACGGCACCCATCCGACCGCTGCTGCTGCTGCAGGGCGACCTGGGGGCGGGCAAGACCTGCCTGGTTCAAGGTCTGGCACTGGCCCTGGGGATCGACGAACCGATCACCAGTCCCACCTTTGCCCTGGCCCAGCACTACCAGGGCGAGAACGGTGCCCTGGTGCATCTGGACCTGTACCGGCTGGAGCAGAGCTCCGCCGCCGATGAGCTGCTGGCCCAGGAAGAGGAGGCCGCCCTGGAGCTGGGGGCGCTGCTGGCCGTCGAATGGCCCGAGCGGCTGAGCCGGATGCCCCAGCCCTGCTGGCAGCTGCAGTTGTCGCTGCTGGATCCCCAGAACCCCGAGGCGGGGCGCCAGGCCGACCTGAGCACCTAAGCATGAGCCGCCAGAAAGGCCTCCACCTGGGCTGCGGTGGGCTGGGGATCGATGGCACCGGCTGCCTGGCAAACCAGGGCACCGCAGGCGCTGGCAAAGCGCATGGAGCTGGCCAGATCGGCAGAGCCATCGCACAGCCGATGCAACAACGCTGCAGTAAAGGCATCCCCGGCACCGGTGGTGTCGACCACCGGCACGGCAAACGCTGGCATCGCCATGGTGGCGACGGCAGCCGACCCCCAGCGCAGGGGGGCAGCCCCGTCGCTGACCACCACCAGGGGCCGCAGCGGCAGGTCCGCGCTGATCGCCGCCGGGTCGGTGCTGCCGAACAGCCAATGGGCCTCTTCGGCGGCACACTTGAGCAGCTGGGCCTGCTGCAGCAAGGGCCCGATCTGTTGGCGTTGCGCCGCTGAGGGCCCGGCAGCCGGATCGGCCTGGGGATCCCAGAAGGTGGGCCGCCAGTTGACATCGACCGCCACGGCCACGCCGGCCGCCGCGGCCTGACGAACGGCGAGCCAGGCGGCTTGCGCCGTGGCGGGCGTTGCGAGCGGGATCGTGCCCAGCAGCAACCAACGCGCCTGCGCCAACAGGGGCCCGAGTGCCGCAGACAACGCGCCGGCATCGAGCGCCTGATCCGCAAATCCCGCACCGCGATCGCCTGCAAAACCGCCAAACACGCGCTCACCGCCTGCATCGCGGCGCACCAGGACGATGCGACTGGGCCGCTGATCGTCCCACTGCAAGGCACGGGTGCAAACGCCGCGCTCGGCAAACAGCGCTGCAAAGGCCGCGCCGATGGCATCGCGGCCCAGGCGACCGACAAAGGCGCTGGCGGTACCCAGCTGCGCCAGGGCGCACACCACATTGGCGGGCGCCCCACCCAGACGCTCATCCCAGGCTGTGGGATCAGCCGCTGGATCAACCCCCAGCGGACCCAGGCGATCAACCAGCGCCTCGCCCAAGCACAGCACCAGCGGGTTGGGGGCGCTCATCAGGGGGCTGGTGACGGTTGCGTTGGGCTGCTGGCGGCAAGAGCGCGCTGGCGCAACTGCTGCAACACACCACTGCGCTTGAGCTCGGTCATGGCCAAATTGATGCGCGCAACGGTGGCGGCAGGCAGGCGCGGCGAGAGACCAAAGCCCTGAAGCTCGGGCCGGATGCCACTGATCGCCAGCACCGGCACGATGCCAAGGCCTGGGGCCTGGCCGGCCAGGTAACGCAATTGCAACTCATCGGCCAACACGGCATCGATGCGCTGTTGCTGCAACAGCTCAAGCGACGCGCGCATGGAGGACATCGCCACCCCACCACCTGCTGCGGCGGCTGAGCGCTGCAGGGGCATGCCCAACTCACGCAGGAGTTCCTCACTGACGGTGCCGGGTTTGTAGGCCACCCGCAGCTGGGCAATGTCGCTGACGCTGTTCAACGAGCGGCTGGCGCGGCCCTGGGCTTCCTGCACCAGTTCAACCGTGAGAAAGCCGACCAGCACGGCACTGGAGATGTTTCGCACCAGATACCCGGCCATCAACACGGCGCGGCCCCGGGAGGTATCAACGATCGCCGCATCACCCTCACCGGTGAGCAGGATGGTGAAGATCATCACGAAGCGGTGCAGCGCTCCACGGCCTGCCTGGCGCACCTGGGCGGCGTGGTCCTCGAACCACCAGATGGCCGCCGACATCGCAAGCAGGGACAACAGCAGAACGCCCACCATGCGCAACAGCGAGGGGCTCAACAATGCCTCCACAAAAGCCTTGCTCAGGCTGAAGCGGTCGCTGGCGACCAGGACCGCCTGTCCATCCTCCTGAAACGGCAGGCTGAAGCGGTATTGCTGCAGGCGCTTGGGGGTGATGTTGATGCACTCGACCGCGACATCAAGCTGGGCGTTGCGTGTGGCTTCGAGCATCGCCCGAATCGAGGGCATCGGAACCAGCACGTAAGGCAGCGCTTCACGCTGGGCGACCCGCGCCCACAGCTCGACCGCCAAGCCGCTCCAGGCCCCACCATCGCGGTAGCTGCAGGGCTGGGACCCATCAACGACGCCAACCTTGAGCACAGGGCCCAGCTGCTGGGCGCCAGCCGGCAGGGCCAGCCCAACGGCCAACAGAGGCAAGAGAACGTGGAGCCCGACCCGCTTCAAGCCGCCTCAGAGCTTGTGGCCCCAGTCTGCAAATGGGCTTGCAAGGCGGCAATGATGCGCGCATTGGCCGCCGGAAACGGGTACGACGCCAGCGCGGACGGCTCGACCCAACGGACCTGCTGCGATGCCAGCGGCTGAGGCTCGCCGCTGCGCCATTGGCACAGGTGCACCACAAAGCGCAGCTTCTTGTGGCTGTAGGCGTGGTCAAGGGCAATCAGTTGCTCGCCGACCGTGACCTCAATCGCCAGCTCCTCGCGCAGCTCACGCGCGATCGTGACCTCGATCGCTTCGCCAGGCTCCTGCTTGCCGCCGGGAAATTCCCACAGGCCGCCGAGCAGCCCTTCATTCAGGCGTTGGTCGATCAGCACCTGCCCGGCCTCGTTGACCACCACACCCACACCGATCACCTGAAACGGCAGCTCGCGGGGCGCGTCTTTCACGGGGTAGCGGGCAGGGTCGCCGGCAGCGTAGGCAGCGCAGTGTTCCTGCCAGGGACAACCGCCGCAGCGCGGGTTGCGGGGCGTGCAGACGCTGGCGCCCAGGTCCATCAGCGCCTGGTTGAAGGCCCGGGGCCGCTGCGGATCGAGCAGCGACGCACTGAGCCGCCACAGCCCGGCCCCGTCCCGGGCCGGCGGCCGGGGGCTGGCGGTCAGACGCGTCAACACCCGTTTGACGTTGCCATCGAGGATCGGGTGGGGCAGGTCCAACGCCGAACTGAGGATGCTGCCGGCGGTGCTGCGGCCCACCCCGGGGACGGCCAACCACCCCTCAAGCGTGCGGGGCCAGGGCTGATCCAGCAGCTGCCGCGCCCCCCGGTGCAGCCGCCTGGCACGCGCGTAGTAGCCCAGGCCCTGCCAACGCAACAGCACCTCGTGCTCGCTGGCTGCCGCCAGGGCCACCGCCGTGGGGAACGCCTCCATCCAGCGCCGCCAGTAGGGCAGCACCACCTGCAGCTGGGTCTGCTGCAGCATGATTTCGGCGCTCCAGATCGGCCAAGGATCCAGAGGCTCGCCCGCCTCGGGCGGGCTCCCATCAGGCCTGAGTTTCCAGGGAATCCAATGGCGACCGTTGGCCTGCCACCAGGTCAGCAGCGCGGTACGCAGGACAGGGACGAGATCGCTGGCTGGCATCAAGACCGGTGCCGGACCGGCTCCTGCAACAGCACCAGGGTCTGCAACTCGGCGGCGAGCAGGGGCAGGTCGGTCAGCAGGATCGAGACCAGGGGATTGAGCGGCCTGAGCAGGTTGAGCACCAGGGCCAACAGGTGGGGACCCGCCACCAAAGCAAGGTTGGTGCGGTTGAGACGACGGGCCTGGCGGGCCAGGGCCACACAGTCGGCCAGCCGGTCGAGTCGTTCAGACGGGATCACCAGATCGGCCAACAGGCTTGTGAGCGGCACAATCCCATCGTCAAGGGCCACGGCGACGTCGGCAGCTGCCATGGCGGCCGCATCGCTGAAGGCATACCCCAGAAACACCACCGGAGCACCACTGCTGCGGCGCACCTGCTGCAGCAGGTCGACCCGGGCAGCCATCGAGTCGGCCATCAGCACAGCCTCTTCACGGATCCCGAGACGACGGGCGGCGACCTGGGCCAGGCCGGTGTCCCACCCGCAGACCAGGCGGATCTGACAATCCATGGCCTTCAGCCTGCGAAACAGGCGCACCACACGGCGTGGCAGTCTGATCTCAAAGTCGGCCGCAGCCAGCACCCGGCGGCCCTGCACCAGATACAGCCGATCGAGGCCGGTAGCCCGGGGCAGTGACTCGGGAGGTTTCAGGCCGAGGCGCCGCAGCAGCCCCTCTCCGCCGATGCAGTAGTCGACGCCGTCGACCCGGCCGCGGTAGCCCAGGGGAGGCAGGGGTTCAAGGTCCTCAACCACCGCCGGGTCCAGGTCGCTCTCGCACAGCAAGGTGCGCAACGGCGCCAGACCGTAGGGCCGAATGAGGATGCGAAAGCCCACCAGGATCTGAATCACCCGCTCTCGGCTCATCCACGGGTCACAGTCATGCAAGGCCTTGAGCTGGCGGGTCGACCAGCTGCCCAGCACGGCATCGCTGATCAGCACGACGCGACATCGAGCCAACGGATCGATCGCCTCGGGACGGCGCATGGTCACGCCTAGACGGTCGGCCGCCCTCTGGGCAGCGCCGTAGACGATCCCCGCACACTGCTGCCAATCGTTGCCCGGATCAAATTGCATCAGACCTGCGGCGACGTGGGGCTGGCCAGCCACCAGAGCGCCCCCGCCCGCCAGCAGTAACCAGGGAATCGAGCGTTGGTGCAGCCTCTGGGCCTTGGCGACCAGGCGCGGCGGCCGGTCGAGGGGAGCCAGCTCCCCTCGGCGTAGCACCAGCGTGCGCAAACCGCGCAGATCGCGGTCGCGCTCGACACCGCTCTGCAGCTTGAGCCTCAGGGTCCCGCTATGCAGCTGCACCCCCGCCGGCAACTGCTGAAAGGCCCGCACCAACACCAACCCTGGATCACCATCGCGACTGCGGGAGCTGACCATCGCTTCACCACCAACCACCAGGGCTGCCGCCGGCAGCAGCTCACCCGCCTGCAGGGCGATCAGATCACCCGATCGCAACTCGGCAACAGGCAAGGGCTGCCACTGACCATCGGCCTGCAGACAGGTGACGTTCGATTCCTGCAGTTGGAGTGCGATCAAGGCCTGCAGCTCGCTGCCGAACCGCGGCGAGCGGCTCCAGCCGTACAGGAAGTGAGTACCGCTCTCAACCGCAAATTCCACCAGAGCCGCTCGGGTCTCCCCACGCCACAGCAGGCTTGAGAACCACAGCAGATCGAGGCTCTGGGGTGGCAACAGGCCACGACGCAGATAGGGCCAGCCCGAAATGAGCAACGGGCCGAGCAGCAGCGGCAGCAGGCCGGCACTGACGACCAGGGCAGGCAGCCCGAGCAGAAGCTCGAGGCCCAGCAGGGAGCCAACCAGCCCGAGCCGGCCCACGGCGCGCCGCTTCAGCCGGGGTGAGGTGGGCAGCAGAGCCTCGTGCTGGTGACCGAACTGGGCGGCATCCAGCAGGTCGAGCACGGCGCCCCGGCGCAACCGGCGCCCGGGATCGTGTTCGATCACCACCGAACCGGCCCAGCGGTTCACCCGGATCGCCCTCAACCAGCGCCGATGCTGGGCCTGATGCACCAGGTTGGTCAGCAGCTGCGGCGGTGGCAGGGGGCGCTCGGCAACCAACCGCAGACGCCCAGGTAGGGCATGCACCACACGCCAACCGTGGCTGCCGCGAGCGCTAAGGACACGATCACCGGCCCTGAGCACAGCGCTATTGGCCCATCCGAGTCTCAGTTTAGCTCGAGCGGACGAAGATCCTTGTGTCCGGCCTCGAGCGCATCTTCATCGACCCGTGGGGTCTCCGTTTCTAGCCTTCCAGATGTTTGCCCCTGCAGCAGGCCTTGGCCCGATGAGCGCACCCCACGGACACCCCCAGGGCCACCCAGCCGCCGCCGAAGCGCTGGACATCCAGCGCCAGCCCCATCCGCGTCAGCACCAGCACCGGGCCGGGTCGCCGGCGGCCTTTCGTTGGAGCGTGATTCTCAACAGCGGCCTGTCGGGCCTGCAGCTGGTGGTCGGCTTTGGCTTCGGCTCGTTGGCGCTGGTCAGTGACGCGATCCACAACCTGGGGGATGTGGCCGGTCTGCTGCTGGGCTGGGGGGCCGAACGGCTCAGCACCCGCCCCGCCAGCGGTCGCTTCACCTACGGCTATGGCCGCAGCACCCAGCTGGCCTCGTTGGTCAATGCGGTGCTGATCCTGATGGCCTCGGCGGTGCTGGTGGTCGAAGGCCTGCAGAGGCTGGGCCGCAGCGGCCACAGCATCGACAGCCTGCCGGTGGCCTGGGCCGCCGCCGCCGGTATCGCCGTCAACCTGTTTTCGGCCTGGCTGTTTGGCCACGACCACCACCACGACCTGAACCGCCGGGCCGCGCGGCTGCATCTGTTGGGTGATGCGGCCGTGTCGGTGGCGGTGCTGGGCAGCGCCATTGTCGTCGGCCTCACCGGCCTGGCCTGGATCGACAGCCTCACCGCCGTGGGCGTGGGCCTGGCGGTGGGCAGCAGCGGCTGGAAGCTGCTGCGCGAGGCCATGGTCGTGGCGATGGACGCCGTGCCGGACGGCATCGACCTGGCCGATGTCGAACGCTGCCTGAGGCAGCTGCCCGGCGTGGTGGAAGTGCACCACATTCATGTCTGGGGCATGAGCACCTCGCAGACAGCCTTGACGGCCCACATCAAACGGGTCGCTGGGGCCGTCGATGACATGGAGCTGCTGCACCACGCCAAACGGGATCTGGCCGCCCTGGGCATTGCCCACAGCACGCTGCAGCTCGAGCCGGCCTGAGATCAGGCCTCAGGGAGCTCAGCCGGCGACGTAATCCTGCACGGCTTCGCTCAGACGGCGGAGCCCCGCCAAGCCATCGCGCTCCAGGTTGCGCACCCGGTCCCGGCTGATGCCCAGCACCCGGCCGATGCCGGTCAGGCTCATCGGCTCAGGCAGTTCTTCGCCATCGGGCCCTTCGATGCCGTAGCGCATCTTGAGCACGCGGCCCTGCAGCTCGGGCAACTGCTCGAGCAGGGCCCGCAGGTCGCCCTTGAGGCACTCGCCATCGAGCCGCTCGTCCGGCAGCTCGCCATCGCCGGCCAGCAGGTCCAGCAGCTCGGTGTCGTCGCCATCGCCCACCTTGGTTTCCAGGGAAACCGGCTGACGGGCGCGGCAGAGCAGGTCCTTGACCTCCTCTTCTGGCAGTTCGACCGCTTCGGCCAGTTCGGTCAGGGTGGGGGTGCGGCCCAGCAGCTGGGACAGATCCCGCTGACCCTTCTTGAGCTTGTTGAGGGTTTCGGTGATGTGGATCGGCAGGCGGATCGTGCGGCTCTTCTCGGCGATCGCCCGGGTGATGCCCTGGCGGATCCACCAGTAGGCGTAGGTCGAGAACTTGTAGCCGCGGGTGGGGTCGAACTTCTCGACACCCCGCACCAGGCCGATGG